>JALZEG010000047.1 GCA_030862185.1 Actinomycetota bacterium | reverse complement strand
GGTCGTACGGCGAGATGCCGGTCAGCTTGCTCTTGCTCATCTTCTCGCCGCCGATCTGGAGGAACCCGTGCGCGAACACGGTCTTCGGCAGCGGCAGGCCCTGCGCCATCAGCATCGCCGGCCAGATCACGGCGTGGAACCACAGGATGTCCTTGCCGATCACGTGGACGTCGGCCGGCCAGGTCCGTTCGAAGCCCGCCGTGTCGCTGCCGTAGCCGACCGCGGTGATGTAGTTCTGCAGCGCATCGACCCACACGTAGATGACGTGCTTCGGATCCCACGGCAGCGGGATCCCCCAGTCGAAGCTGACCCGCGAGATCGACAGGTCCTCGAGCCCCTGCCGCACCTTCCCGAGCACCTCGTTGCGGCGCGCGTCCGGCATCACCGACCGCTCGTCGTTCTCGTACCACTCGATCAAACGGTCCGCGTAGCTCGACAGGCGGAAGAAGTAGTTGTCCTCCTTGACGACCTCCGGCTCCGTCCCGTGCAGCGGGCACTTCCCGTCGACGAGCTCGTCGGGGAGCTTGAACGCCTCGCAACCGACGCAGTACAGACCTTCGTAGGTGCCGAGGTAGATCTCGTCCTTGTCGTGGAGGGCCTGGACGAACTCCTGCACGGGCCCCTCGTGGCGCGGCTCGGTCGTGCGAATGAAGTCGTCGTGCGAGATGTCGAGCGCCCTCCACACGTCGGTCCAGCGCGGGACGATCTCGTCCGCCCACTGCTTGGGGGGGAGGCCCTTGGCCTCGGCGCTGCGCATGACCTTCTCGCCGTGCTCGTCCGTACCCGTCAGGAAGTGCACCTTTCGCCCCTGCATCCGGCGGAAGCGGCACACGAAGTCGGAGTTCACCGTGGTGTACGCGTGACCCAGGTGAGGCACGTCGTTGATGTAGTAGATCGGCGTCGTCAGGTAAAAGAATTCGCGACCCATCCAGAAATCTCCAGTTTCTGCCGGTGCCAAGGCACCTCTTTCGGGGCAAAGCCGCCAAACTGGTGACCGGATTGACCGGTTTGATGTTTGACTTCGCCCCTGCGGCGGTTCAAGATATCCATTACTTACCAGTAACTGCCTGTACCGTTGGGAGCGGTGCACGATGTGGCGGAGCGCTGGGAGCCTGGGGAAGCAAGGGGACTGACTGGATGAAGTCTACCGGTGTAGTGCGCAAGATCGACGAGCTGGGCCGCATCGTCCTCCCGTCCGAGCTACGCCGGGTCTTCGGGATCCGCGAGGGAGACGAGCTCGAGATCAGCGTCGACGGCGACAAGGTCATCCTGCAGAAGCGGCAGGATCTCTGCCTCTTCTGCGGCGCCCAGAACCCGGCGATCCAGTACAAGGAACGCCGCGTCTGCGAGCCGTGCGCCGGCGAGCTCGGCACGATGGGCCGTCGCGAGGTAAGGCTGCCGGAGGACGAGGTAATCAACCGGTAGCGCGCCGGCGGCACCCGGGCCGCCGTCGGTACCACTTTTCCGGGTCACTCCTCGAGGAGGGCGTCGAAGACCTTGCGGCGCGCCACGCCGGCGGCCTCCGCGACCCGTGCCATCGCCTCCTTCCGAGGCACGCCTTCGTCCATCAGGGCTCGCGCCCGCGCCGCGAGCTCCGCGGCGTCCGGCTCCGCCTTGTGCCCGTGGACCGCGCCTTCGACCACGACCGTGAACTCGCCACGCGGCGGCTTCTCGCGGAGCCGCGCGATCGCCTCGCTCAGCGGCCCGCGCAACACCTCCTCGTACAGCTTCGTCAGCTCGCGCGCCAGTGCGACGGGCCGGTCGCCGAGGACGTCGAGGAGGTCGCCGAGCGTCGCCTCGATCCGGTGGGGCGACTCGAACAGGACGATCGTGCGCGGCTCGTCCACCAGGGACTCGATCCGCTTGCGCCGCTCGCCGGGCTTTCTCGGGAGGAACCCTTCGAACACGAAGCGGCCCGGAGGAAGCCCGCTGAGCGCGAGGGCGGTCACGACCGCGGTGGGGCCGGGGACGACGTCGACCTGCAGCCCCTCGGAGATGCACGCTCGCACGAGCCGGTAGCCGGGGTCGGACAGGCCCGGCATCCCCGCGTCGGACACCAGGACGACGGTCCGGCCGCGGGCGACCTCCGCGACGACCTGTGGGGCGCGCCGGCGCTCCGACTGCTCGTTGAGCACGACGAGCTCGCGTCCCGGCAGCCCGAAGTGCGACAGCAGCTTGCGGGTCCGGCGCGTGTCCTCGCACGCGATCACGTCGGCGTCGCGCAGGGCCGCGACCGCGCGCGGGGACATGTCGTCGAGGTTGCCGATCGGCGTCCCGCACAGGACGAGTCGGCCGCTCATGTGGGCGTCCCGCCCAGCCGGCCCGCGCTCATGTGGGCGTCCCGCCCAGCCGGCCCGCGCTCATCCCGGCCGCCACGGCTCGAACGCGTACCTGAGAGCGGCCGCCAGCGCGCCGCGCCACGTCGCGGAGTCGGAGCGCACCGGCTGCCCGGCGAAGAAGCGCCTCGCCGCGGCCACCGCGCGGGAGTCGTTCGTCGCGCCGACGTGGTCGGAGATCGCGACGAGGTTCACCTCGCCCGTGCGTCTCCAGTCCCTCTGCAGCCACGCCGAGTCGCCCAGCGCCCACACCGCCAGCCGCCGCTCCCCGGTAGGAGTCTCCGCGACCGGGCCGAGGTGTACGGGGGCGGCGGGCGCGTCGACGTCGAAGCCGCCGAACCCGACCGCGTCGAGGAGGCCCGACA
>JALZEG010000037.1 GCA_030862185.1 Actinomycetota bacterium | reverse complement strand
GTGTGCGCCAGCGCGTGGCGCGACGGCGTGGCCGGCGACGTAGTCACATGGGTGCCGGGGAACCGGCCCGAGGCGCGGCAGCGCGGGTTCGACCACGCGGAGGCGATCGCGCGCGGCGTCGCCGCTCGCCTCGGCCTCCCGGCCGCGCGGCTGCTGACGGTGCGGGCCGCCAAGCCGGACCAGACGTCGCTCTCCGCGGCCCAGAGACGGGAGGGCCCGAAAGGGGCCTTCCTGGCCCGTGCCGTCCACGGCCGGGTGGTCCTCGTGGACGACGTAATGACTACCGGAGCGACGATTTGCACCTGTGCGGGCGCTTTGCTCGGTGCCGGTGCGGCCCGAGTCGAGGGGTTGGTGGGGTGCCGGACATGAGCAATGCGGCACCCGAGATGAGCAAAGGTGACTACTAGGCACTATTGCTTAGCGCTAAATGCCTGGTCACCGTTCTACAATCCGCTACGACCAGCCGGAATCTCCCGAGCGGGAGGGGGACCCTGTGAGCAAGCCGCCGGGCAGGATGATCAACGAGGACGCGATCCGCGTCCTGATCGTCGACGACCACGCCCTCTTCCGCCGCGGCCTCCAGATGGTCCTCGAGGGCGAGCCGGACATCGACGTCGTGGGCGAGGCGTCGGACGGCCACGAGGCGATCGAGCGCGCCGAGGCGACGACGCCGGACGTCGTGCTGATGGACGTGCGGATGCCGAAGCGGTCGGGGATCGAGGCGACGCGGACGATCAAGGACACACTTCCGTCGACCAAGATCCTCATGCTCACGATCTCGGACGAGGAGGCCGACCTCTACGAGGCGATCAAGGCCGGGGCGTCGGGCTACCTCCTGAAGGAGATCTCGATCGAGGAGGTCGCGAGCGCCGTCCGGCAGGTGCAGGCCGGCCAGTCCCTGATCTCGCCGTCGATGGCGTCGAAGCTCCTGAACGAGTTTGCCGCGATGGTGAAGCGGCGCGACGAGCGGACGCAGGTGCCGGGGCCGCGCCTGACCGAGCGAGAGCTCGAGGTCCTGAAGCTCGTGGCCAAGGGGATGAACAACCGCGACATCGGGACCGAGCTGTTCATCTCCGAGAACACGGTCAAGAACCACGTGCGCAACATCCTCGAGAAGCTCCACCTGCACTCCCGCATGGAGGCGGTCGTCTACGCCGTCCGGGAGAAGCTGCTCGACATCAAGTAGCGCGTCGAGATCCGGAACTTCGTCCCTGGAACCCCGCTCAGCGCGGTTCTCGGGACGAAGAATCGAACGGCGAACCTCGTCGCAGCAAGGCGACGTCCGGGAATGCCCGGCCCCACCCGGCGTTGCAGCCCCGCATGACATTCGTCGAGGCGGGGGGATAATGGGCGGCCTATGAGCATCATCAGGAAGGTCCTTGCCGCCGGGGAGGGCAAGAAGCTCAAGGCCCTCCAGGCCATCGTCCCCCGCGTCAACGCCCTCGAAGACGAGGTCAAGCGCCTCGACGACGACGCGATCCGTGCCCGCACCGCCGAGTTCCGTCAGCGCCACGAGCGCGGGGAGCCGCTCGACGACCTCCTGCCCGAGGCCTTCGCGACCGTCCGCGAGGCCGCGCAGCGCGTGATCGGGCAGCGACACTTCGATGTCCAGCTCATGGGCGGCGGCGCCCTCCACCAGGGCTGGATCGCCGAGATGAAGACCGGCGAGGGCAAGACGCTCACGTCGACGCTCGCCGTCTACCTCAACGCGCTCCCCGGCCTCGGCGTCCACGTCGTCACCGTCAACGACTACCTCGCGAAGCGCGACTCGGAGTGGATGGGGCAGATCTACCGTTTCCTCGGCATGCAGACCGGCCTCATCCAGGCGCAGATGTCGCCCCAGGAGCGCCATCCCGCCTACGCGGCCGACATCACCTACGGGACGAACAACGAGTTCGGCTTCGACTACCTGCGCGACAACATGGTGACCGAGCACGAGCGCATGGTGCAGCGCGGCCACCACTTCGCGACCGTCGACGAGGTCGACTCGATCCTCGTCGACGAGGCGAGGACGCCGCTGATCATCTCCGGCGCCGTGCAGGAGAACAACAAGTGGTACCAGCAGTTCGCGCGCATCGCGCCGCGGCTTCAGCGCGACACCCACTACGAGGTCGACGAGAAGAAGCACACGATCGCGGTGAGCGAGGAGGGCGTGTCGAAGGTCGAGGAGATCCTCGGTGTCGACAACCTCTACGACCACGTGAACGTCGACCTGGTGCACCACCTCAACGCCTCGCTGAAGGCGAAGGAGCTCTACAAGCTCGACGTCCAGTACGTCGTGAAGGACGGCGAGGTGCTGATCGTCGACGAGTTCACCGGGCGCATCCTTCCCGGCCGCCGCTACTCGGAAGGCCTCCACCAGGCGATCGAGGCCAAGGAGGGCGTGCGGATCAAGGAGGAGAACCAGACGCTCGCGACGATCACGCTGCAGAACTACTTCCGGATGTACGAGAAGCTCGCCGGCATGACCGGTACCGCGCAGACGGAGGCCGCGGAGTTCGGTCACATCTACAAGCTCGAGGTCGCGCCGATCCCGACGAACCGGCCGATGGTCCGGAAGGACGAGCAGGACCTCATCTACAAGACCGCGGAGGCGAAGTGGAACGCGGTCGCGGAGGACGTCGCGAAGCGCTACGAGGCGGGCCAGCCCGTGCTCATCGGAACGGTCTCGATCGAGAAGTCCGAGCTGTTGTCGCGCATCCTCCAGAAGCGCGGGGTCCCGCACAACGTCCTCAACGCGAAGCAACACGAGAGGGAGGCGGCGATCGTCGCGCAGGCCGGACGGCTGCACGCGGTGACGGTCGCGACGAACATGGCCGGCCGCGGCGTCGACATCATCCTCGGCGGCAACGCCGAGGGCATGGCGCGCGCGGAGATGCAGGCGGCGGGCTGGGACAACGACGCGTACCTGCTGGGCGAGTACCCGCCCGAGGAGATGGCGGAGTACGACTCGCAGTTCGACCCGCTCTTCGAGCGCTACAAGACGCAGTGCGCGGCCGAGCACGAGAAGGTCGTCTCGGTGGGCGGCCTCTACGTCCTGGGCACGGAGCGCCACGACTCGCGACGGATCGACAACCAGCTCCGTGGCCGTTCCGGGCGCCAGGGCGACCCCGGCGAGAGCCGGTTCTACCTGTCGCTCGAGGACGACCTCATGCGCCTGTTCGCGTCCGAGCGCATCGCCGGGATGATGGAGCGGCTGAAGATCCCCGACGACGTCCCGATCGAGGCGAAGATAGTCAGCAAAGCTATCGAGCGCGCCCAGACGCAGGTCGAGGGCATGAACTTCGAGATCCGCAAGAACGTCCTCAAGTACGACGAGGTCATGGACAAGCAGCGCCAGGTGATCTACGCGGAGCGCCGCACCATCCTCGAGGGCGCCGACATCGGCGACCAGGCCTTCGACCTCGTCACCGACGTCGTGGAGGCCGCGGTCGCGGAGAACGCGAACCCCGAGCTGCCGCCGGAGGAGTGGGACTGGGAGGCGCTGTTCAACCGGACCCGCGAGATCTTCCCGACCAACCTGAAGCCGGACGACTTCGACCCTGAGACCGTCACCTACGAAGAGGTGCAGAACGCGTTCCTCGAGGACGCCGCGAAGGTGTACCACCAGCGCGAGCAGGAGCTCACGCCGGAGCAGATGCGGAAGATCGAGCGGCTCGTGCTGCTCTCGGTGATCGACAACCGCTGGCGCGAGCACCTCTACGAGATGGACTACTTGCAAGAGGGCATCGGCCTGCGTGCGATGGCGCAGAAGGACCCGCTGGTCGAGTACCAGCGCGAGGGGTTCGACATGTTCTTCACGATGCAGGAGAGCATCAAGGAGGACTTCGCGCGGTACGTCTTCCACGTCGAGGCCGTGCGCGAGGACCAGGGCCGCGGCCAGCCGACGCGCGTCCGCGAGGAGCGCCGGCAGATCCCGATGGCGTCGATGGCCCCCGCGGCGGCCCCCGCGGCGGACACCGGGAACGGACGCCCCGCGGCGGAGGGCCAGGACGAGCCTCAGGCGGTCGCGATCGAGCAGGCGGTGTCCGACAAGATCCCGCGGAACGCGCCCTGCCCCTGCGGCAGCGGCAAGAAGTACAAGCAGTGTCACGGCCGTCCCGGCGTGGCCGATCTGGCCTAATCGTCCCGAACGGGACTAGTCGTTTCAGGTACCCGCGTGGGCTACTTGTCGCGCCACATGTAACTACGGTGGCGCAGTAGTTCCACGCATCGCCCCTCATGTCGCCGGTCATAACGGCCGAAGAGGTCACGAGCGGAGAACGGCGGAATAGCGAAAAGGGGCCATTGTCTGATGCGGGCGCGGCTGTTTGGCTTTCAATTACCTTGGACGAAAGGCGGGCTTTTCTAATGAATCCAGCCGTGGCGACAGCGGCCATTGCCGTCGCGCTTGCAGCGGGGTCCCTCGGGATCTCCGCTTTCTCGACGTCCAGCCAGCTTCCCTCGGCCTGCCTCGACGCGAACGCCATCGTCGGCACGTCCGGCGAGGACAGGCTGAGGGGCACGACCGGCGACGACGTGATCATCGGCAAGGGCGGCGACGACCGCATCAGGGGCAGGGGCGGCGACGACGTCATCTGCGCCCGCGGCGGCGACGACGTCGTCAAAGGCGGCAAGGGGAACGACACGATCCTCGGCGGCAAGGGCGACGACGAGCTGCGCGGCGGCCCCGGCGACGACACGCTGATCGGCGGATCGGACGTCGACTCGCTCTTCGGCGGCGTCGGGACCGACGACTGCGACGGCGAGGCCGAGACGGACTGCGAGGAGCCGGCGACGCCGACTCCGTCGCCGACCGCCACCCCGACCGCCACCCCGACCGCCACCCCGACGGCGACACCCACGCCGACTCCCACTCCTACCCCGGTGACCGCCGGCCCGAAGAACCGGAAGCCGGTCTCGACGGACGACGACTACACGACCCACGAGGACCAGGTCCTCAACGTGCCGGCTCCGGGCGTCCTCGCCAACGACATAGATCCGAACAGCGACGTCATGGGGGCCGAGCTCGTGACGGGCCCCGCGAACGGCGATCTGCTGGCCTTCAACTCGAACGGCTCGTTCACGTACTCGCCGGACGCGAACTTCAACGGCACCGACACGTTCACGTACGCCGCCCGCGACGGCCAGCATCTCGGCGATCCCGCAACGGTGACGATAGACGTCGACCCAGTCAACGACGCCCCGAACGCGATCGCGCAGAGCGTCGACACGAACGAGGACGAGTTCGAGGTAGTGACGCTGTCGGGCAGCGACGTCGACGGCCCGGCTCCGACGGTCTTCAAGATCACCTCGGTCCCGGTGAACGGCGACGTGCGTGAGGGCTCCGGTCTCGGAGGCACGTTGATCGGTGCCGCCGACGTTCCCTACACGCTCTCGGGCAACACCGTCACCTACGTCCCGGACCCCAACTACTTCGGCCCGGACTCCTTCGACTTCAAGGCCAACGACGGTGCGCTCGACTCGGGCCCGGCGCCTATCGAGGTGACGGTCCTTCCCGTGAACGATCCCCCGAGCGACATATCGCTCTCGAACAACTCTGTGGACGAGGAGCTGCCGGCCGGTGCCACGGTCGGCAACCTGTCGGCGAGCGACCCCGACCCGGGCGACACGCACTCGTTCACGCTCGCCGCGGGCGCGGGCGACACCGACAACGCCAGGTTCACGATCGTCAACGGCGTCCTGAAGACGGCCGAGGTCTTCGACTTCGAGACCCAGGGCCCGTTCTCGGTCCGCGTGCGGACCACGGACGGCTCGGCGGCGGCCTTCGAGAAGCAGTTCTCGATAACGATCAACAACGTGAACGACGCCCCGGTCGTGACCGGCGGAACGTTCTCGCTTCCGGAGAACAGCGCGAACGGGACGAGTGTCGGCACGCCCACGGTCAACGACCAGGACGCGGGACAGACCCACACGTGGTCGATCACCGGCGGCAACACCGGCAGCGCGTTCGCCATCAACGCGACGACCGGCGAGATCACCGTCGCCGACACGAACGAGCTCGATTTCGAGAGCGTGCAGCAGTGGGTCCTGACGGTGAAGGCCGAGGACGACGGCACGCCGGCGAAGTTCGACACCGACTCCGTCACGATCGACCTGACGAACGTCAACGAGACGCCGTCGGACATCCAGCTCGACAACGCGGCCGTGGCCGAGAACGAGGCGACGGGAACCTCCGTCGGCAACCTCTCGAGCACCGATCCGGACGCCGGCGACACCCACACGTACAGCCTCGTCTCCGGGACGGGCGACGGCGACAACAACAAGTTCCAGATCACGAACGGCGTGCTGGAGACGGCACAGGTCTTCGATTTCGAGACCCAGGGCCCGTTCTCGGTCCGCATCGAGACCGAGGACGCCGGGAACCTGACGCACGAAGAGGTCTTCTCCATATCGGTCACGGACGTCAACGACGCACCGGTGGTCAGCGCGGCCACCGTGTCCCTCGACGAGAACTCCCCCAACGGGACGGCAGTCCACACCGTCAACGCCACGGACGAGGACCAGCCCGCGCAGACCCTGACCTACTCGATCACCGGCGGCAACGCCCTCGGCGCCTTCCAGATCAACTCGAGCACCGGCGCCATCACGGTCGCCGACACGACCGACCTCGACTTCGAGACGAATCCCACGTTCAACCTCGCGGTGAAGGTGGAGGACGACGGAACGCCGGTCGAGGACGACTCCGACACGATCACGGTGAACCTCAACAACCTGAACGAGGCGCCGGTCGTGAACGCGGCGACGCTCTCGCTCCCGGAGAACTCGCCGAACGGGACGTCGGTCGGCACCGCGACGTTCTCCGACCAGGACTCCGGCCAGACGCACACGTTCGCGATCACCGGCGGTAACACCGGAGGCGCGTTCCAGATCAACCCGAGCAACGGCGAGATCACCGTCGCGGACTCCAACGACGTCGACTTCGAGACGAACCACCCGTTCTCGCTCACCGTCGAGGTGACCGACAACGGCTCGCCGAACCTCAGCGGGTCGAACACGGTGACGGTGAACCTCACGAACGTCAACGAGACCCCGACCGACATCTTCCTCAACGACACGTCGGTGGCCGAGAACGCTTCGATCAACACGGTCGTCGGGACGATCTCGGGCAGCGACCCCGACGCGGGCGACTCCGCGGCCCTCGTGTTCAGCCTCGCCTCCGGGACCGGCGACACCGACAACGCGCGGTTCAACGTCGGACCGTCGAACTCGCTCCGCACCTCCGAAGTCTTCGACAAGGAGACGCAGGGGCCGTTCTCGATCAGGCTCCGCGCGACCGACGGCGGCAGCCTGCAGTACGACGAGGTCTTCTCGATCACGATCGACGACGTCAACGAGACGCCGGACGTGAACGCCGCCACCTTCTCGCTCGCCGAGAACTCCGCCAACGGAACCTCGGTCGGGACCGCGACGTTCACCGATCCCGACGCCGGCCAGAACCACGCGTTCGCGATCACCGGCGGTAACACGGGCGGCGCGTTCCAGATCGACTCGAGCACGGGAGAGATCACCGTCGCCGACGTGAACGACGTCGACTTCGAGACGAACCCGACGTTCGCGCTGATCGTCCAGGTCACCGACAACGGCACCCCGCAGCTGAGCGACTCCGACACCGTCACGGTCAACCTCACCGACGTCAACGACGCGCCGAAGGTGACCGCCGCGACCTTCTCGATCGCCGAGAACAGCGCGAACGGCACCTCGGTCGGGACCGCCTCGGCGACCGATCAGGACAGCCCCGCCCAGACGCTGACGTGGGCGATCACCGCCGGGAACACCGGCGGGGCCTTCGCGATAGACCCGGGCACGGGCGCGATCACCGTCGCCGACACGAACGACGTCGACTTCGAGACCAACCACCCGTTCTCGCTGGCCGTCGAGGCGACCGACGACGGGACGCCGAACCTGACCGGGTCGAACACGATCACGGTGAACCTGACGAACGTCAACGAGGCGCCGGTCATCACCGCCCCCTCGAGCGTGAGCGCGCAGTACCAGGTCGCGAAGACGATCTCCGGGATCTCGGTCGCCGACCCCGATGCCGGCAACAACGACGTCGGCATGACACTCGGGGTCCTCGACGGGACGCTGAGCATCGACGACACGGTCGTGAACGGCCTGGTCGCGGGCGACATCACCGGCAACGGCTCCGACGCGTTGAGCATCAGCGGCAGCCTGACGGAGATCAACAACACCCTCGCCGCGGCGAACGGTCTCACGTACACGAGCGACTCGGGCTTCTCCGGCCTGTCAGACACGCTGGCGGTCGCGGTCAACGACAACGGGCACACCGGGTCCGGCGCGCCTCAGGTCGACTCGGAGAACGTGACGATCCAGTTCAACACGCCGCCGGTCGCGACCGACCAGACCGTGTCGACGAACGAGGACACCGAGAAGACCATCACGCTCGCCGGGACCGACGCAGACGCCGACCCGCTGTCGTTCAAGGTCACGAGCCTGCCGGCGACCGGCAAGCTCCACGAGGGCACGAGCTCGGCCGGCACCGAGATCACGGCCGGCGCGCTGCCCTACACGCTGCCCGCCGACAAGGTCACCTACGTCCCGCCG
>JALZEG010000026.1 GCA_030862185.1 Actinomycetota bacterium | reverse complement strand
CCCGTCGACGACGCGGAGGTCGTCGACGCGCTGCTGGGGCTGGTGGACCCGTGGACGAGCGAGTCGAACGGCGCGGCCCGCGCGGCGGCCGTCGAGGGGGACGCGCGGGCCGCCATCGCGGCGCTGATGGACGGCCCGTTCCGGCTGGCTCCGCTCGACGTGGAGGAGGCCTTCCGTTCGATCGCCTGGGCGGCCGCGAGCGGCGGCGCGCACGGCCGTCGCAGGGGGGCCGCGCTCGGCCGCTTCTCGGCGTGGTACACGGCTGCGCTCCTGGCCGACCTGTCGTGGCCGTCGCCGGGCGAGGACCTGGGGGCCGCGTCGGCGCGGCTGCGGTGGTTCGCGTGGGACGAGGCCGACGTGGAGGAAGGGTGGGTGCTGCGGATCGCGATCGAGGATCCCGCGCAAGGATGGGCGGCCGCGCTGGGGGCGACGGACGTCCTGACGGAGGAGCCCGAGGATGGGTGAGAGCCCGGAGCTGTCGGTCCTGATCCACGAGCTCGGCGGGATGCTGTCGAGCGTCCAGGGCTTCGCGCACATCGCGGCCGAGAACCCCGACCACCCCGAGCGGGAGCGGTTCATCAAGCTGGCGGCGTCCGAGGCGAAGCGCGCGGCCCAGGCGGTCAAGGACGTCCACCTCGTGAGGTCGTTCGACCGCGGGCGGATCCACCCGTCGCCCTCCGCAGTCCCGCTGAGGGCGCTTCTCGGAGGCGACGTCGGGGACGTACGGGTCACGGTCGATCCCGCGAAGATCTCCGACCTGCTGGAGCGGTGCCGGGGCGCGGCCGTCGCGCCGGTCGAGGCAGACCCGGAGCGTGCGGAGCTGCGCGTTCCGATCGCGCCGGCGGACCAGCTCGGCCGCCGCGCCGAAGCGCTCGACGCGCCCTATCCCGACATGGTGATGTGGTCGCTTCTGCGCCGGCTGCTCCGCCACTGGGGCGGTGACGTCACGCTCGCCGTCGAGGGGGAGTGGACCGTCGCCCGCGCCTCGTTCCCGCGCGGCTAGCCGCCGATCGAGCCTCCAGGCTCCAGGTCCACGACCTCCAAGCCGTCGACGTCGGAAGCCTCGCGGCGGAGGTCGTCCGGCCGGCCCGTGAGGACCGGGAACGTCCCGAAGTGCATCGGAACGACGGTCTTCACGCCGAGGAGCCTGACCGCCTCCGCGGCCGAGCGCGGCCCCATCGTGTAGTGGTCTCCGATCGGGAGCAGCGCGACGTCCGGCTCGAGGAGGCGGGCGATCAGCGTCATGTCGAAGAAGACGGCCGTGTCGCCGGCGTGGTAGATGCGGAAGCCGCCGGGGAGCTCGAGCACGTAGCCGGCCGCCTCGCCGCCGTAGACGATCCGGTCGCCGTCGGTGATCCCGCAGGAGTGGACCGCGTGGACCATGTGGACGCGGCACCCCGCGGCCTCGACGGTGCCGCCCTTGTTCATGTCGATCACGTTCTCGACGCCCTTCGACTCCAGCCAGTGGCCGGTCTCGGCGATGCAGACGACCTGCGGGGTCGTGCTCTTGGCGATGTCGACGGCGTCGGAGATGTGGTCGAAGTGCCCGTGGGTGATCAGCATGGCGTCGAGGTCGCCGACGTCCTTGCGGTCGTCGGGACAGGCGGGGTTCCCCTGCACCCACGGGTCGACGAGGATGCGTGTGCCGGAATGCTCGACGAGGAACGTCGAGTGGCCCAGCCAGGTGATCGTGGTCCCGTTCGGTAGCTGCGGCATGTCGCCCTCCCAGGTCTCGGTGTGCGCCGATACTAGGAGGCGCCGCGGCGCCGCTAGAGCCCCAGGGTCTTCGCTATGACGTACTTCTGGATCTCCGACGTGCCCTCGACTATCCGGAAGATCCGCACCAGCCTGTACAGCCGCTCCAGCGGCAGCTCGCGCATCCAGCCCATCCCCCCGTGGACCTGGATCATCCGGTCGACCACCCGGTTCACCATCTCCGCGGCGTAGAGCTTCACGATCGACGACTCCTGGATCACCTGGTCGCCGTCGTCGTACTTCCACGCGCACTCGTACGTCATCAGCCTCGACGCCTTGAGCTCGACCAGCGAGTCGACGATGTGCCCCTGCACGTACTGGTTCTTGCCGATCGGACGGTCGAACGCGACGCGCTGCTTCGCGTAGTCGATCCCGAGCCCGAGCGCGTACTCCGCGATCCCGTTGCACGTCGCCGCGATCGACAGCCGTCCCATCGCGAGGAACTGCATCGCGGAGTAGAAGCCCATGCCGGCGTTCCCCGGCCCCCCGAGGATCTGCTCCTCCGGGACCCGGCAGTCCTCGAAGATCAGCTCGTACTGACCGTCGGCGTCGAGCATCCCGCGCTGCGCGCGGCCGACGGAGAACCCGGGAGTCCCCTTCTCGACGATGAACGCCGTGATGCCGCCCTGGGCCTTCAGCGCGCGGTCGTTCGCCGCGAACACGAGGGCGAAGTCCGCGTGCTTGCCGTTCGTGATGAAGTGCTTGGTGCCGTTGAGGACCCAGTCGGTGCCGTCCCTGGTCGCGGTCGTCCGCAGGCTCTGCGCGTCGGAGCCCGCGTCTGGCTCGGTCAGCGCGAAGCACATCGACTTGTCCGCGTTCACCAGCGGCACGAGGTACTTCTTCTTCTGCTCGTCGGTCCCCGACAGCAGGAGCCCAGTCGGCCCCTCGGGGCCGTACGTCGTGAAGCCGGCCAGACGGCACCCGGTGACCGGCGCGGCCTCGCGCAACAGCACCATGCCGAGCTGGGGAAGCCCGCTGCCGCCGACGTCTTCCGGAAAGTCCGCGGCGTAGAAGCCCAGCTCCGCGGCCCGTCGCCGGACGCGGTCGATCAGCTCGACGGGGACGTCGTCGGATTCGGGATCGAGCTCCGCGGCCTCCAGAGGCTTCAGCTCGCGGTCGACGAACTCGGCGAGGTTGCGCCGCAGCTCCTCGTACTCCGGAGGGATCGAGAACTCCATCCGGCCACGATAAAACCTGGCTTTGGATGCTCGTGCGCCTGCCGATCGCGGGCCAGCTTGTCCAAAGCCAGGTTTTACGGCTACCTACGGAGTCCCGACGAGGTCGAGGTCCGCTTCGTCGCGGCTGGAGCAGAAGCGCGCGTCGCCGTGGAAGACGGCGCGGAACGAGTCCGCGGTCGCGCTGTCGGCGAGCTCGAGGGGGTCCTCCTTCAGGTCGACACGCGCTACGCCCGCGTCGTCGGTCTCGACCGAGCCCGCGAAGTGCATCCCGGTGCGCGTGCGGACGTGGAAGACCACCGCCCGCCCGCGGACCGCGGCGTCGCCGGAGGTCAGCCGCGCCTCGAGCACTCCCGAGGCCGGGACGCGCCCGGCGTCGACGAGCGCCGCGTCGCGGGCATCTATCTCCGTCTCCCGGCAATCCCTGCCTTCGCACGCGGGCAGGAGCAGCGTGGCGCACGCCAAAGTGGCGAGGCCGGTGCGGGACGAGCGAGCGATGGTCATCTCAATCACCTCCGGTGGGAGCGCGTGTCTTTTCCGGTTCGACCCCGGAAGGGCGACGTCCGTTACCCGTGGCGTAAGTACATCTGCGTATTGGCGGCGGGGCATCCCGGACGAAGGGTAGGAAGATGACTTTCAGGCGCGCCGTGGGGGTGGCGTCCT
>JALZEG010000007.1 GCA_030862185.1 Actinomycetota bacterium | reverse complement strand
CTGATCGACTCCGGACGGCCGATCTTCCTGAGGCAGCGCCGCGTCGGCCTGGACGGGAAGTCTTTCGACCTCCTGAAGTTCCGGACCATGGCGGTGTGCGAGGAGTCGGTGCTCGACAAGGAATGGGCGCCGGACGACCAGCGGATCACCCGCGTCGGCCGGTTCCTCCGAGACTCGTCGCTCGACGAGCTCCCGCAGCTGATCAACGTCGTGCGCGGCGAGATGTCGCTGGTCGGCCCCCGGCCCGAGCGACCACATTTCGTGTCGCTTTTCTCCGGGTTGTATCCTGGTTACGACTCGCGGCATCGGCTTCCGGCAGGTATCACGGGGTGGGCGCAGATCCACGGCCTCAAGGGGAGCGAGACGTCGATCGAGGAGAGGGCGGCCTTCGACAACTACTACATCGAGAACTGGTCGTTGGGTGACGATTTCAAGATCATGATGCGCACATGGGGAAGTTTGAAAGAGAGTCAGCGAGGAGGCACGGATGGGTAACACGATGAGGGTCCACAGGACCGCACGCATCGCCCTGTTCTTCACCGGGGTCCTGATGCTGGGAGTTGTCGGGGGCCTCGTCGTCGCTTCCTCCGCGGACGCGCAGCAGCCCTGCGATCCGTACACGACGACGTGCCAGCCGATCGTCAAGCCGACGGTGATCAAGACGGGCAAGGGCAAGCCGGGCGACCCGGACTTCCCGAAGCCGACGCCTACGATCTCGGGCTCGAGCATCTCGATCGACGAGCGCGGGCCTCTGCCCTTCACGGGCGCGGACCTCACGCTGTTCGCCGCGACCGGCTTCGCCGCGGTCGGCACCGGCACGATCCTCGTGCGGGCGACGCGCCGGCGCCGCGTGCGCGACTAGAAGACCGGCTCGTCCCAGAAGCGCTCGAGCCTCGCCCACAGGGCGGGGAGACCCGAACGCTCCGGCAGCCGCGCCGACAGCGTCACCGGCTGGTCGAACGTGCCCGACCACCCGGCCGCACCGTCGTCGCGAGGCTCCAGGTCGTCGCTCCGCCACCCGTGCGGGAGCCACACCCGCGCGTCCAGCTCCGCGTCGCGCGGCAACGGCTGCGGCACGAGCTCGATCAGGAACTCGCCGTCGGGCCGCGGCGGGACCTCGTAGACGACCTCTGCAGTCGAGGTGTCGCGCTGGGCGACCCGCGTGACCATCGTGACGAGGACCGCAGGGCCGTAGTGACGCCCGCTCCATAGCGGCTCCTCCCCATCGAGGACGACCCGCTGCACGTCCGCCCTCTGCGGGAGGAAGAGCTGGAGGTTGCTGTTCAGGACCCCGTACGGCGTGCCTCCGACGTAGGTCCCGAGCCCGTCCGGCACGGTGTTCTCGAACGAGACGCGCGTCGAGCACGTCGCCGCGCCGTCGTCGTGGACTCGGCACTCGTGCCGGACGCGGCGCTTCACCCAGAAGTCCAGCTTCGTCCCGGCACTAGTGCCGTCGCCGAGGTTGTGGCTGACGACGCGCACCTGGTGCGGCTCGATAGCCGCGGTCGTCACGTTCGTCAGCGCGGCCTGCTCGTCGGGACGCAGCGACACGAACGCCAGGTGCCCGCCCGCGATCGCGTCGCCGAGCTCGCGGAAGCCGTCCTCGCCGCCGGCCCCCGCGTCGAGGAACGAGCGGAACGCGTCCGCCCCCGCCTGCAGGATCGCGAGACGGCGCTCGGATTCGCTGTCGAAGGCCTGGTACGCGTCGGAGTACACGAAGTCCGGCAACTCCGCAGCGGTGACGGTGGTGCCGGAGTCTCCGATCGTCAGCGTCGTGCCTGGGTCGAGGAGCGTCGCCAGCCCGCGCGGGTCGACGAAGACGACGCCCGAGACCCCCTGACCGACCCTCTCTTCCCACAGCGCGGCCGCGACCGCGGCGGTCTCCTCGAGGTCGGGCGAGTAGGGGACGTTGATCCACAGCGTCGTGTTCGCGTCGAAGTCGCCGTAGATGCGCTCGTAGGCCGGAGGGGCCGGCACCTCGACGAGCGGGTCGGTGACCAGGCTCTCGCGCGGGAACAGGCGCCGCAGGCTCAACCGCCCGTCGACGGCGCGCAGCGTCCCGACCCCCGACAGGATCCCGCCCGCGCCGCGGAGCTCCGCGTTGTTGAGGAGCAGCACCAGGTAGCGCCGGCCGACGTCCTCGCCGAGGATGTCCGGGACCTCCGCGAGGACGTCCGCGGCGTCGTCGGTCGTCTGCGCGAGCTCCTCCGCCGTCGCCGACAGCTCCGCGACGCGGTCCCACAGGGGCGGGAGCAGCCATCCCCCGAGCGCGCCGTCCGCCGCGGCCTCGACGCCGGCGAGCGCCTCGGACTGCCGGTTCAGCTCCTCCGCCACCGACGCGACCGCAGCGGTGTCGACGGTTCCCGCCGTGATGAGGTCCGCCTCGACCAGGGAGTCGACCTCGCGGCGCAGGGCGAGGGCGGCGTCGACCGCGGGAACCGCGGCCCCCGTCACGGAACGGGCCGCCTCGAGGTTCTGCCGCGCGACGGGAAGGATCCCGAGGACCTTCGCGGCGACGCCGTCGAGGTGCGACTCCGCCGCGACGAGGTCCGCGCGTGCCTGCTCGAGGACGCCCTCGTCGAGATCGTCGCCGGGAGCCGCGAGGACGCCCGCGGCGTCCTGGAGCCGTCCCGCTACGGGGATGGCGACGTAGGCGGACAGCGCCGCCAGCAGGACCACGACCCCCACCACCGCCGCGAGCCCCAGCCGGCGCCTCCGCCCGGGGCGCCGGGGATGGCCTCGCCTCAGCTTCATCGGCGGCAATCCTAAGGCCGCCGAGGCGCGAAACCCGCAGTTAAAGGGGCGTACCCAGGGCGTCGATACCACCTACAGAACGCAACGACGCACTGCGAACGGGCAAATCCGCCGGAAGGCGGAGACGCAAAGCTCCGGGCCCAGAACGGGTGGCCGAGCTGCCGAACAGTTGCGAGGAGACGCACCTCCTCGTTCGCCAGTGCCCTGGGAGCTGGGGAGGTAGCAGGTGCAACATTCCCGATTCGGTCTTACGACGGCGCTGGCAGGCGTCTTCGTCGCTTCTCTTCTACAAGGACACGCGCTGGCGTCTCACGCCGCGCCCGCGACTTACTACGTCGCTCCCGGCGGATCGGACTCCGCCGCCGGTTCGCTCACCTCGCCGTGGGGATCGCTCGAGCACGCGCTCGAGTCCCTGCACGCGGGCGACACGCTGCTCGTCAGGGGCGGCGTCTACCGCGAGCGCATCGCGTCGGCCGGCATCCAGCCGGGAACCGCCGGCGCGCCCGTCAGGGTCGCCGCGTTCCCCGGCGAGCAGCCCGTGCTGCACGGCGCCCTGTGGCTGCGCGACGCGGACTACTGGACGATCTCCGGCCTCGACGTCACGTGGGACCCGGAGACAGGGCGGCCGTCGGACCACATGGTGAAGCTCGAAGGGGGCCGCGGCTGGAGCTTCGAGGACGCCGAGGTGTGGGGGTCGCGCGGGTACTCCGCGATCCTCGTCGCCGGCGAGGCCGTCGACTGGTCGCTGCAGCGTCTCTACGTCCACGACACCCACGACACCCACGACACCCATGGCCGTAACCAGGACAACCTGATCACGGTCTCGGGCAACGCCCGCGCCGGCACGATCCAGCGCAACCTCCTCACGGGCAGCCCGAACGGGCGCGCCGTCGGCGTCGGCTCGCCGCGCGAGTGGCAGCAGGACCCGCACGGCATCGTGATCCGCTACAACACCATGTTCGATAACCGGGGGCCGGGCAACGTCGAGCTCGCGTACCAGACGCGCAACGTCGACGTGTACCGCAACATCATGGTCGGCTCGGCGCGGCGCCGCGCGAACGTGACGCGCTGGAAGCTGAACGGACGCGACAACTCCGTGCGCAACAACATCGGGTGGGACTCGCTGCGCGTCGTCACGCGCAAGCAGGTCTCCGAGCGCGGCAATCTCCACGAGGACCCCGTCCTTGCGGCTCCCGCGGCGGGCGACTTCCGGCCGCTGCGCTCGCTCGCGCAGGGCTACGGCGCGAGCGTGGTCGACCTCGTCGACCCCGACGGCGATCCCGGCGAGCCGCCGGTCGATCCGTCGCCGGAACCCGAGCCGTCGCCGGCCCCGACGCACACCCCGGTTCCGACGCACACCCCGGCGCCGTTGCCCACGACTCCGGCTCCGTTGCCCACGACTCCGGCCCCGCAGCCGGCGACTCCGGCGCCCTCGCCCACCAGCCCCGCTCCGTCGCCCACCGCACCCGCGGTCGGGACGCTCCAGGCCAGCGCGGTCGACCCCTCGACCGCGACCCTCCGGGCGACCCCACCGTCGCTGGCCGCGTCCGCAGAGATCCGGCGCGACGACCTACTCGTCGACCGGTTCCCGGTGTCGGGGACGTTCACGTACAGCGACCGGCTGCTGTGGGAGAACACGGCGTATCGCTACGAGGTGCGCTGGCTGGGCCGCGACGCGCAGGTGGTCGGCTACGAGAGGGCGCAGGTGCGCACTCCGGCGCGCTCCGGCGGCGTCGAGCCGCTGTACCCGGCGTCGAGCTTCTGGAACCAGCCGATCCCCACGGGGGCCGCGACACACCCGCAGTCGGACGCGATGGTCGCGAAGGCGCTGGTGGAGCAGGCGCCGCGCGCGAACTTCGCCAACACCGACTCGTGGGGGATCGCCGCGACGTTCGCGAACCCGGTCACCAGGGAGTACTCGGTCGCGTGCACGCGCTACGACTGCGGGACCGACGTCCGCTTCCGCATCCCCGCCCACGCCACGCCGACCACCGGATCGGACCACCACCTCGCCGTCCTCGACCCGAGCTCGGACCGCGAGCTCGACATGTGGATCGCCGCGAGGACCGCAGCGGACGGATGGTCCGCCGGGAGCCGCTTCACGTTCTCGATGTCCGGCAGCGGTCCATGTGCGGTCGGCCAGCGCTGCAACGGTGCGGTCGCCGCGGGCTTCTCGTTGATGGGAGGAGTGATCCGGCCGGAGGAGATCGCGGCCGGCCGCATCGACCACGCCCTCGTGTTCACGACTCCGATGACGAGGTCGGGCGTGATCGCGTGCCCCGCGTCGCACACCGACGGCAAGTACGCCGACGTCGGCGCGATGCCGGAGGGCGCGCGCATCCAGCTCGACCCGAGCTTCGACGTGGCCGCGACCTCGTGGCCGGCGTGGAAGAAGACGATCGCCCGGGCCCTGCAGCGTTACGGCGCCTTCCTCGGCGACACCGGGGGCACGGTGGCGATCCGGGGCGAGGCCGACGTGAACCGCGGCTACAACGCGTGGGCGATGGCCGGCGCACCCGAGGGTGCGAGCCTGGCCGACCTGCCGTGGGGCCGGATGAGGGTCCTGGACTTCCAGACCTGCTGAGGCGCGTACGAAGGTCTTTCCCTTCCCCGCTAGAGTGCCTGAGCTGCTGACGCGGACGAAGGACGGCATGTGGCAAGGGTTTACGTATTCGCGGACGAGGCCGGGAACTTCGATTTCAGGACTAGGGGTGGAGCGAGCAAGTACTTCATCCTTGGGTCGGTAACGCTCGCTTCGACGGACGTCGGCGCACGGCTGATAACTCTTCGACGCGAGCTCGCGTGGAAAGGTCTTGGACTCGAATCCTCTTTCCATGCGTCGGAGGACGCACAGGCGGTCCGTGACGAGGTCTTCAAGGTCTTGGTCCACGAAGACTTTCGCTTCGACTGCACGATTCTCGAGAAGCGAAAAACGAAGCCATACCTTCAGGACGAGACGGCCTTCTACAAGATCGCCTGGTACCTGCACTTCAAGTACGTCGCACCAAAGATCCTTAGTCCAGGAGACGAACTTCTTGTCGTCGCCGCGTCACTGGGAACGAAGAAGCGTTTCAAGACGATGCGAAGTGCGGTCGAGGACGTCGTGTGGCAGTTCGCGTTGCACCGTACTGTCAGTCATCGCGTCGCCTTCTGGCCCGCTGACAGCGATCCGTGTCTGCAGGCGGTCGACTACTGCACCTGGGCCGTCCAGCGGAAGTACGAACGAAGCGACACACGCTCATACGACCTCATTCGAGGCAAGATTCGGTCCGAGTTCCCCGCCTTCGCCCCGGGCCGGACGCACTACTACTAGGTCCGGTGGAAAGGGATAACCCCCAGGTCAGCTAGCCGGGGCTACCGGCAGAGCCCAGGGGCTCTTTCACCGATCTGGGGGTATCGCTAGCTTACACCCGTGCAACTAACACCGCAAGCAGGTGCACGCAACCGTACGCAAACACAGCCAAAGACCACCCTTGTCGGTGCGTCAGCGGCCCTCGGCCGGCATGGCGGCGGCGCTCGACGGGCCTGCTTCGGCCGGCTCGGCCGGTCTCGACGCCGGCGAGGGCGCGGACGCCGGCGTCGCCTCGTAGCGGTAGTGGCCGGCGCCGAAGCTCGGCTCGACCTCCGTCACCACCATCTCGCCGCGGCGGGCCTTGCGCAGGCGCAGCCGGGCCAGGGTCTTGCTGAGGGCTTCGGTCGCGGCGAGCGTCGACTTGCCGTTGCGTACCGTGGCCACGACCGCGTCGGCGCCCGCCACCAGCGGGTACGCGTCGGTCACCACCAGGATCGGCGGCGTGTCGAAGACCACGTAGTCGGCCCGGCCCCGCAGCTCCTCCATCAGCTCGTTCGCCCGGTCGAGGTCGAGCTCGCGGGGCCACTGCTCGCCGGGAAGGCTCGGGTACACGCGCAGGCGTCCCTGCTGGTCGCGCGCCGCCGCCGTGGACCGTCGCCGCGGCAGCGGGATCTCGTGCAGCACCGCCTCGACGTCGACCTCGCGCCGTGCGAGCCCGCCGAGGCTGGCGGTCGGCGCGTCGGCCGCGTCGAGGAACTTCGCCAGCATCGGGCGGCGCAGGTCCGCCTCGACCGCGATCACGTCGTAGCCCTCGAGAGCGAGAGCCACCGCGAAGTTGGACGCGATCGTGGTCTTGCCCTCTTCCGGGTTCGCGCTGGTCACGACGAACGTGCGCGGGTCGCGCGGCCCCCAGTTCCACACGAGGCTCGCGCTCAGCCTCTGCAGCGCGAGCTCCGCCAGTACCGGGTCGAACCTGCGGTTCGGCGCGGCGTCCGGATCGAGGGGCCGGTATCCGATGAATCGCGGCGGCAGCGTGGCGGTCGCGGTCTGGCCGAACGCGAGCTCGGCTTCGTCGAGCGTCTTGATCGTGTCGTTGAACTGCTCGCCGACGACGAGAGCGAGCAGGCCGAGGACGAGGCCGAGGACGCCCGCGACCGCGATGTTCCGCAGCGGCTTGGGCGCGACCTGCCCCGGCAGGTAGTGCGCGGGGTCGAAGATCGTCGCGGTGACGGCGAGGTTCGTCGCGTCGTCCGGAAGCGCCGCGGTCCCGGGCTCCGGGACGAGCTTCTCGCGCACGAGCCCCGTGAAGACCTCGCCGATCGTCTCGAGGATCGCCCGCCCGCGGGCGCGGTTCGAGTCGTCGTACGTCACCTCGAGCACCGCGGTGGCCGGCTTGGTCACGACGTTCGCGTTCGACAACAGCTCGGCCGGGCTCAGCTCGAGCTCGAGCCGATCGATCACCTCGGCGGCGACGACGTCGCTCTCGAGGAGGTCGCTCATCGTCTGGGTGAACTGCTCCGCGACGTTGCCGACCTCGGGGGCGAAGATGCCCTGTCCCTGGCCGACGACGATCTTCATCGACGAGCGGTAGACGTTCGGTTGCGTGTACGTGTACGCCGCGGCCGCGCCGACCGCGATCAGCGTCGCGAGCGCGAGCTTCCACCAGCCTCGGCGGACGGTGTGTAGGTAGTCGAGGAGGTTAGGGGCGCGTTCGTCTTCCCATCTCGCCACGGTGCTGTGACTCTAGCAGCCCGCGTTGTTGGATCGACGGCAGGGCCACGCTGAGTCCGACCAGCAGCCACAGCGAACGGCTGGTCTCCGTCGACAGGAAGATCGACGAGACGCAGAACGCGAGCAAGCTCACGAACGCCGCGTTGGCGACCGCCGTCACGAGCTCGTTGCCGCCGTCTATGGGGGAGTCCGGCCGAGGCCGCCCTTCCTCTATGCGGGAGTCCGGCCGAGGCCGCCCTTCCTCCCTCCCGCGCCGCCCGGTCGCGCGCAGGGCGCGGGCGGCGAAGAGCAGGACCGCCAGGAACGACGCGAGCCCGAGCGGTCCCAGCTCTGCCAGGGAACCGAGGAACGCGTTGTGGACGTACTCGCCGGAGTTGAGGAAGCGGAGGTGCTCTTCGAGGTTCACGCCCGGCGTCTGACGCAGCCACTGGAAGCTCTGATCGGAGAACGCCCCGTAGCCGATGCCGGTGACCGGATGGTCCTCGTACGCGTGCCACGCCGCGAGCCACAGGTCGCCGCGGCCGCCGGCGACGTGCTCCTGGCTGAAGCCGACTTCGAACCGGTGCGCCACGTCCTCCCACGCGAACGTGAGCAGCAGCGACAGCCCGACGATCGCCGCGATGAAGACGTTGCGCTTCTGCGCGCGCGACCGGAAGAGCTGCCGCGTCGGAAGCAGCGTGATCAGCAGCGTCGCGACCAGCAGCGTGAGCAGCCCGCCGCGCGACAGCGTCGACACGACCGACGCTGCGATCACTCCGACCCCGAGGTAGAGCGCGACGCGCCCGAGCCGCGTCTTCGCGCCCGCGGCGAGCACCATGACGAGCGGCAACGACACGACCTGGAGCGCGGCGAAGAAGTTGGGGTCGCCCGCGTCGTTGAACCTGCGGTCGACGCCGCTCAGGTAGCGGCTGATCCACAGCAGCGACAGGAAGATCGAGCACACGGCGAAGACCCACAGCAGCGCGCGCAGGTCGCGCGGCTCCCTGAGCAGGACGGCGAACGCGCCGGCGTAGAGCAGGGACAGCGCGAGCGCTCCGGCCTCCTCCACGGTGCCGGGGGTGCTCTGCGTCCACAACAGGCTCGACACCGCGATCGTGGCGTAGCAGAAGACGGAGACGAGCGTCCCGCGCGACCAGCGCGTGTCCACGGGCGAGCGCGCGACCGACGTGACGAGCGCGAGCAGCGCGAGCGGGGCGACGAGGCGTCCGACGGTGACGCCGCCGAGCGTCAGCGTGTTCGCGAACGTCGCGACGAGCAGGACGTGGACCACGAGCTTGGGGTACAGGATGCTCATCGGCACCGCGATCAGCGCGACCGCGGCCGCCACGCCCAGCTCCGTCTGGTACGCCGCGAGCACGCCCGACGCCGCCGCGCCGGAGAGCGCGGCCGCCCACACGAAGATCCCCGGATTGCGGATGCGGGCGGCGGAGACGCTCACGCGTCCTGTCTATCATCGGCGCGGTGAGGATCCTGGCGTGTGTCCACGAAGGGCCCGCGGATCCCCTCAACGGTTTCGGCCTCCAGGTCGTGGAGGTCTTCGACAGGCTCGCCGCCCGGCACGAGGTCAGGATGGTCGCCTACGAGCCGCGCGGCAAGCCGTTGCGCCGCGACTACGTCTCCTACGTCGCGCGGCCGCACCCGCCGTCGGCGCTGCGGTGGGCGCTCTCCGGGAGGCCGCGCGGCGCCGACGTGCTCGCCGCCGGCATGAGCGGGACGGTGGCCACCGTGCTGCGCGACTGGGAGCCGGACGTCGTGCACGTGAGCTCGGGCCGCCTCGGGGCGATGGGGCGCGACCTGCGCGGCGTCCCGTCGGTGCTCGCCGCACTGGACGCGTGGCACCTCAACGTCGCGGCCAAGGCCGCGCTGGCGGCGCCGCCGAGGCGCGTCCTGCTGGCCGCCGAGGGACGGCGCGTGCGACGGTTCGTCGCGCGCGAGTACCCGTCGTTCGACCGCGTCGCCGTGGTCAGCGAGGGCGACCGCGACGCCCTTCGGGACGTCGCGCCGTCGCTCGATCCGGTCGTGATCCCGAACGGGGTCGACGCCGAAGCGTTCTCGCCGGACGAGTCCGTCGAGCGCGACCGCGACGCGGTGGTGTTCACCGGCGCGATGGACTACCCGCCGAACGAGGGGGCCGCGGCCTTCCTCGTGCAGTCGGTGATGCCGCTCGTGTGGGACCACCGCGTACCCGCCGCGAAGCTGTATCTGGTCGGACGGGATCCCTCGCC
>JALZEG010000377.1 GCA_030862185.1 Actinomycetota bacterium | reverse complement strand
TGCTCGTCGTGGACGAGGAGCTTCCCCTCCCCCACCGATGCGACGTCGACGATCTCGATGCGGCCCTCTCCGGTCATCCGCAGCCCCTTCTCGTCGTTCGGGCCGAAGCGGATCGGCTTGCCGTGCTCGAGATAGATGCGGTTCTGCGAGCGTCCTTCTTTCGAGGTGAGCGCGAGGAACGCGCCGTCGTTGAAGATGTTGCAGTTCTGGTAGATCTCTACGAACGCGGAGCCGCGGTGGGCGGCGGCGCGGCGCAGGACCTCGGGGAGGTGCTTACGTTCGACGTCGAGGGTGCGCGCCACGAACGTAGCCTCGGCCCCCAGAGCGACCGAGATCGGATTGAAGGGGGGCTCGAGGGAGCCGAACGGCGTCGACTTCGTGATCTTGCCCTTCTCCGACGTCGGCGAGTACTGCCCCTTCGTGAGCCCGTAGATCTGGTTGTTGAACATCAGGATCTTGAGGTTCACGTTGCGGCGCAGCGCGTGGATGAAGTGGTTCCCCCCGATCGAGAGCGCGTCGCCGTCGCCGGTGACGACCCACACCTGGAGGTCGGGCCGCGCGGTGGCGAGACCCGTCGCGATCGCCGGCGCACGGCCGTGGATGCCGTGGATCCCGTAGGTGTTCATGTAGTACGGGAACCGGCTCGAGCATCCGATGCCGGAGACGAAGACGATCTTCTCGCGGGGTATGCCGAGCTCCGGCATGATGCCCTGGACCGCGGCGAGGATCGCGTAGTCGCCGCACCCCGGACACCAGCGGACCTCCTGGTCCGATACGAAGTCGGAGCGCGTCAGCGTCGCGACTCCGCCGCTGGCCTCGGTGATGCCTCTTTCCGTCGGTGCCTGGCTCATATCAGCTCCAATAGTCGCTGCTCGAGGTCGCCCGCCCGGAACGGCAGGCCCTTCACCTGGTTGATCGAGACCGTGTCGATGAGGAACTCGGCGCGGATGAGACGCGACAGCTGGCCCATGTTCATCTCCGGGATGACGACGGTCTCGAAGCGGCTCAATACCTCGCCGGTGTTCTTCGGCATGGGGTTGAGGTGCTTCAGGTGCGCACGCGCGACCTTCTTGCCGCGCGCTCGCAGCCGCCGGCACGCCGCGCCGATCGAACCGTAGGTCGACCCCCAGCCGAGGATCAGGACCTTCGCCCCGTCGTCGCCGTCCCACTCGAGCGGCTCGATGTCCTCCTCGATGGCCTTGATCTTCGCCTGGCGCAGCAGCGTCATCAGGTGGTGGTTCTCGGGGTCGTACGAGATGTTGCCGGTGCCGTCGGCCTTCTCGAGGCCGCCGATGCGGTGCTCGAGCCCCAGCGTCCCCGGGATCGCCCACGGCCGGGCCAGCGTCGTCTCGTCGCGCAGGTAGGGCCAGAAGTCCTCGCCCGCGTTCGGCTGCGACGCGAACGGGACGGAGATGTCGGGGAGCTTCTCGACCGCCGGGATCCGCCACGGCTCCGCGCCGTTCGCGAGGTAGCCGTCAGACAGCAGGATCACCGGGGTCATGTACTTGAGCGCGATGCGCGCCGACTCGATCGCGGCCCAGAAGCACGACGGGGGCGAGTACGCGGCGACGATAGGCAGCGGCGCTTCGCCGTGCCGGCCGTACATCGCGTGCAGGAGGTCCGACTGCTCCGTCTTCGTCGGAAGCCCCGTGGAGGGTCCGCCGCGCTGGATGTCGATGAGGATCAGAGGAAGCTCCAGCGACAGCGCCAGACCGAGCGCCTCCGACTTCAGGTCGAGGCCCGGTCCGGACGTGGTCGTGACGCCGATGTGGCCGCCGAACGACGCGCCGATGGCCATCGAGATTGCCGCGATCTCGTCCTCGGCCTGGACGGTCCGGACGCCGAAGTTCTTGTGGCGCGAGAGCTCGTGGAGGATGTCCGATGCCGGGGTGATCGGGTACGAGCCGAGGAACAGCGGGAGCTTCGCGTGGACGCTCGCGGCGATGAGGCCGTAAGCGACTGCCTGGTTCCCGGTGATCCGGCGGTACCGGCCCGGCGCCAGCGTCGCCGGGCGCACCTCGTACGCCACGAGCTCCGCGGTCTCGCCGAACGCATGGCCGGCCTTGAGGGCCGCGACGTTCGCCTGCGCGATCTGCGGCTTCTTGGCGAACTTCTTCTCGAGCCACGCGACCGTCGGCTCGAGCGGGCGGGAGTACATCCACGAGATGACCCCGAGGGCGAGCATGTTCTTGCTGCGCTCGGCCTCCTTCTTGCTGACCCCGGTCTCCTTGACGGCCTCGACCGTCATCGACGTCATCGGGATCTGCACGACCTGGTAGCCGTCGAGGCTCCCGTCGGTCAGCGGGTTCGCCGAGTAGCCGACCTTGTCGAGGGCGCGGTCGTCGAACGCGTCGGAGTTGACGATCAGCAGTCCGCCGTGGGTGAGGTCCTTGAGGTTCGCCTTGAGGGCCGCGGGGTTCATCGCCACGAGCACGCCCGGCTGGTCGCCCGGCGTCAGGATGTCGTGGTCCGAGAAGTGGATCTGGAACGCCGAGACGCCGGCGATCGTGCCGGCGGGGGCCCGGATCTCCGCCGGGAAGTCCGGCATCGTGGCGAGGTCGTTGCCGAACGACGCGCTGACGCTGGTGAAGCGGTCGCCCGTAAGCTGCATCCCGTCGCCGGAGTCGCCCGCGAAGCGGATGACGACCCGGTCCACCTCTCGGCGCTCGCCCTTCTTCGGCGGCGCCACCTGGGAGCTCATCGATTCTCCTTGACTGCAACTGGCTTTTGGAAACCCAGTCTAAGTCACCCCACCGTTACGCAGGGAAGACCTTCAGCGCCTCGATCGCGTCGATCGCGACGTCGCACGCGTTGCCGCGACGGTCGAGCACGGTGATGTGACCCCCGGGGTCGACCGCCATCAGGACGCCGACCAGCTCGGTGGTCGAAAAGTCCGACTCGTCCGCGAGCCGGTACCTCAGCGACACCTTTCGGCCGAGGAGCCTCCTCAGCGCGGCGGGATCGCGAGACGTGCTACTCGCCGCGCTCCTCCGCCGGGGCGAACGGGCTCTCCATCGCGCCGCCCGACGCCTCGGGGTTCTGCTCGAACCACTGAGCGTTGAGCTGGGTGAAGTTGGTCCACTCCGAGGGGACGTTGTCGGCCGGGAAGATCGCGTCGACGGGGCACGCGGGAAGGCACGCGTCGCAGTCCACGCACTCCTCGGGGTGGATGTAGAGCTGCTCCTCGCCCTCGTAGATGCAGTCGACCGGGCACTCGTCGACGCACGCCCGGTCCTTCACGCCGATGCACGGCTCAGCGATGACGTAGGTCATGGCCGGTTCCCCTCCTAGGGATTGAATGATCTCTCGCGAGCGATGATACCCACGGGCCCGGCACAAAAATGCCCCTTTACCAGGAAAAACATTGTGCCCTTGTGTAGCCGGATCTAGGGCGCCGACGGTGACGGCGACGTGATTATCGGCATGGCGAAATCGCCCTTGACGATGTTCACGAAGACGACCGAGGCGTCGTCGCACACCGACGTCCGGATCTGGATCTGGCCGAGCTGCTTGCCCTTCCTGACGAAGATCTCGGCCTCGAATCCCTCGTTGTCCTCGCCCACGATCTCGAAACCCGCCGCGCGGACGGCCTTCCGGTAGAGCGGCAGGCCGTCCTGGACCGACTTCGTGATCGTCAACACGCCCGTCACGCCGCCCTTGCGCCGGCCCGCGGCCGACACTTCCGCGTCGCCGCCGAGCAGGAGCGCTTCGGGGATCAGCTCCGGCTGCGCGCGCGGCTCGCGCGTCGGAAGGCCGCAGCCCTCCGGCAGCGCGCTGCCGTCGCCGCCGTCGCACCCGGCCCCCAGGACGAAGACGAACGCGGCCGCGACCGCGTTGCGCAGCCGGACCCGCTCACTCCTCACTGACGGTCGTGGCGAGGAACGCGTCGACGCCCATCCGCTTCGCCACGCTCATCGCGAGCTGGGGCGACAGCGCGTAGAAGACGTCGGCGATCTTGGCCATGCCCCGGGCGACGACGATCTCGGCCTTGTTCTTCTCGATCGCGCGCAGCGCTGCCGCCGCGACGTCCTGCGGGGTGACCGTCGCCAGCGAGCGGGGAGGCTTGGCGTTGTTGCTGCGATCGGCGTACATGCCCGTGTCGCTCACGAAGCCGGGGCAGATGACGGACACGCCGACGCCGTGCGGCGCGAGCTCCGCCCGCAGCGACCACGAGAAGCCGACGAGCGCGTGCTTCGTCGCGCCGTAGACCGTGTAGTAGGGGATGCCGCTCTTGCCGGAGGCGGACGACACGTTGAGCACGTGACCGCGTCGCCGCTCGATCATTCCGGGGACGACGAGGCGCGTGAGCTTCGCGGCGGCGGTGAGGTTCGTGGCGATGATCGCGTCGATGCGGTCCACGTCGAACGTCGCGAACGGCGCGATGGTCTCGATGCCCGCGTTGTTCACGAGGAGGCCGGGGGGGCCGAGCTCGTCGGTCGTGCGCGCCACGAGCCGCTCGAGGTCGGCGGTCCGCGTCACGTCCGTCGGCACGGTGATCGTGCGGACGCCGAAGCGCTCGAGGTCCGCCGCCGTCGCTTTCAGCCCTTCTTCTCCGCGCGCCGCGAGCGCCAGGTGGACGCCCTTGCCGGCGAGAGCGCGGGCGAGCTCGGCGCCGAGCCCCCTCGACGCGCCGGTGAGGATCCCGATGCCGCCGCTCAGGTCCACCTCGTCTCCCTCCATCGCCGGTAGATCCAGTACTGGACGCCCAGGATCGCAGCAGTGAACGCGAACATGACCACGCTCACGGCCGCGGCGTAGCCGAAGCGGAAGTACCGGAAGCCCGCTTCGTAGACGTACAGGGGGAGGAACGTCGTCGCGTAACCGGGGCCGCCCTCGGTGACCAGGAAGGCGGGGACGAAGTTCACCTGCAACGCGAGCACGACGTCGCGCAGCGCGAGCAGCCCGAGGACGGGCGCCATCACCGGCAGCGTCACCTTCCGGAGCGTGAACCGCGGCGTCGCGCCCTCCACCGCAGCCGCCTCGTAGAGGCTCTCCGGGACCGTCCGCCGCGCCGCGAGCGCCACGACGAACGCCTCGCCGACCTGGAACGCGCCCATGACCGCGATCCCGATGCGCGCCGGCCACGGCTCCGTCAACCATCCCGGTGCCGTGACCCCGAGCGAGGACGCGGCCGCCGCCAGGGGGCCGTACAACGGGTTCAGCAGCCACAGCCACAGCAGCGCGTACGCGACATCGGGCACCACCGACGGGAGGTACACGATGCCGCGGGCGACTCCCGCGCCGGCGGTGCGCCGGTGGAGCAGGAGCGCCAGCGCGACGGCCGCGGCGACCCTCAGCGGGACCGCGATCGCGACGAACGCGGCGGTGTTGCCTAGCGACCGCCAGAACAGCGGCTGGTCGAAGAGACGTTCGAAGTTGCCCAGGCCCACCCATTCGGGATCCGCGACTCCCGAGAAGTTCGTGAACGCGAGCGCGATCGCGCCGGCGACCGGCAGCCCGACGAGAAGCGTGAGCCCGGCGACGTACGGGAGCGCGAAGCGCCCGGACCTCGTCACAGCGCGGCCCCGTCGGGACCCGCGAAGCGGTGCAGCGCTCGCTCCTCGAACGTGACGCCGGTCTCCGCTCCGAGGCGCGGCGTGAACCCGCGCGGCGCCTTCACGAGGACCGACGCGCGCCCGCAGTCGACGTGCACGACGGACTCGTGACCGGTGAACTCGACCTCGGCGATCCGGCCGTCGAGCCGTCCGGCCCCCGGCGGGACGAGCGCGACGTGCTCGGGGCGTATCCCCACCGTCACGCCCGGATCCCACGGCGGGCTCTCGATGAGGTTCATCGGCGGGTTTCCGACGAAGCGCGCGACGAAAGCGGTGGCGGGGCGGTCGTAGAGCTCCACGGGGGCCGCGACCTGCTCGACCCGTCCGTCCCTCAGGACGGCTACGCGGTCCGCCATCGCCATCGCCTCGATCTGGTCGTGCGTCACGTAGAGCATCGTCGTCCCGAGCGATCGCTGGAGGTTGCGGATCTCGGTGCGCATCTGCGCGCGGAGCTTCGCGTCGAGGTTCGACAGCGGCTCGTCCATCAGGAAGGCATCCGGCTCGCGCACCATCGCGCGCGCGAGCGCGACCCTCTGCCGCTCGCCCCCCGAGAGCTCGACGGGACGGCGGGCGAGCACGTCCGAGAGACCGAGGTGCTGGGCGGCGGCCTCCAGCTTGCGTTCGATCTCGCCGCGGCCCTCCTTGCGCGCGCGCATGCCGAACGAGACGTTCTGCGCCACGGACATGTGGGGATACAGCGCGTACTCCTGGAAGACCATCGCGACGGAGCGCTCTCCCGGCGCAAGGCCGGTGACGTCGCTGCCTCCGACGGTCACCGTCCCCTCGTCGAGGGTCTCGAGACCGGCGATCGACCGGAGCAACGTCGTCTTGCCCGAGCCGGAAGGGCCCACGACGATGAGCAGCTCTCCGTCGGCGGCGGCGAGATCGACGCCGTCGAGCGCCACGACGGAGCCCGAGCGCGAGCGGTAAGTCTTCGTCGCGCCGGCGACGGCGACGCTCACTCCGCCAGCGCTTCCTCGAAGAGGTCTCGGGTCTCGGCGTCGAGGTCCCTGATCGCGTCGTCGACCGTGTAGCCGTCCTCGTAGAACGCCCTGATGAGGATCTGCTCGGCCACGTCCTCGATCTCCGGCCACGTCGACAGGACCGGCGTCCGGCGAATGTGCGGGATGCCGTCGAGGAACACCTCGCTGTGGCGCGGCGGCTGCACGGGGTCGAGGAACGCCCCCGACTCGGCGACCGACCGCAACGACGGGACGGTCCGGCCGCTCAGCGCAGCGAGGGTCTCGCCCTCCTCTCCGGTGGCGAACCGCACCAGGGCCGCGGCGGCCTCGACGTCCTCCGAACCCGCGGCGATGCAGTAGCCGTCCGAGTGCAGGATCCCGGCGGGCACGTCTGCGACGGGCAGTGGGGCGACGTCGAAGTCGAGACCCTGGACCTCGCGGAAGGACGGCACGTCCCGGCGCGACGACAGCAGCATCCCGAGCTTCCCGGTCGTGAAGCGAGTCTCGAGGTCCTGGGCCGCGACCTCCTCCTCGGTGGGGACGACCCGGTCGTCGCGCACGAGCGAGACGAAGAACTCGAGCGCGGCGCGCGCTCCGGCGTTGTCGAGGTCGAGCCGCGTGGGCTCCT
>JALZEG010000376.1 GCA_030862185.1 Actinomycetota bacterium | reverse complement strand
GCCGGGTTGAAGTCGCTGCCGTTCAGGTTCTCCGGGAACGGCCTCCCGAAGATCCGGCCCGCGATCGCGAGGCCGGCTCCGTCGTTCAGCACCATGTCCGCCGAAAGAAGGACCTCCCTGTACCCTGAATCCCTGCTGGCCAGGTTGAGAGTGTGGGCGTTCGCGTACGCGACCAGGGCAGGGCGGTCCCGCTCGTAGAGACGGACGATCTCCTCTCGCGCGGCGGCCGCGGTCAGGCGAGCCACCGGCACGCCCAGGACCTCGACCGTCTCCACGGTGGTGCACCGTACCCGGCCGCGCGGAACGGACCAACGACTTCGGGAGTGGAAAAGGCGATGAGGAGAACTCTGGCGGCGGCCGTCGCGCTCATGCTCGCGGCCGCGTGCACGGGCAGCGACGCGGACGAGCCCGAAGCACGAGAGACGCCCCGCCCGAGCCAGGCGCCCATCCAGGGCCGCGCCGCCATCGCGTCTCCCGAGCCCGTCACCGAAGCCCCGGACGGCTGGTTCGAAGCCGCCTGCAGCCTCCCGCTCGAGGAGCTGAGACGAGTCCGACGGGGCTACTTCCCGGGCCGCTCGCCGGAGCTGCTCGTCGTCCCGCGCGAGCCGCACTACTTCGGCAGCTTCGCGTCCTACACGCACTCGGGGCCGTGGAACTACGTGCAGAAGATCCCGATGGTCTTCTACGGACCGGGCTTCATCGAGGAGCAGGGCGAGATCACGCTCGACCGTGAGACGACGATCGCCGACCTCGCGCCGACGCTCGCGGAGCTCCTCGACACGCCCTTCCCCGGAGGCCGGCCGGGCCAGGCGATAACCGAGGCGCTCGTGCCGGAAGAAGAGCGCAACGGCGGGGTGGGTGGGGTCCCAAAGGTGATCGTGACGATCGTGTGGGACGGCGGCGGGTGGAACGTGCTCGAGGCGTGGCCGGACTCGTGGCCGTATCTGCGCAAGCTGATGGACAAGGGGACGTCGATCGGCAACTCGATCGTCGGGTCGTCGCCGTCGGTGACGCCGGCGGTCCACACGAACCTCGGCACGGGCACGTTCCCGAAGCAGCACGGGATCGTCGACATCCCCGTGCGCGAGGGTCTCGAGCTCTACGGCGCGTACGACGGGTTCACGCCGCGCTTTTTGGAGGTGCCGACGCTCGCCGACCTCTACGACCGCAGGACCGGCAACGAGGCGAAGATCGGGATGTTCGCTTACAAGCCGTGGCACCTCGGGATGATCGGACACGGCTCCTACGTCTCCGGCGGCGACAAGGACATCGCGTTCATCTCCGAGAAGTTCGCCGGCGAGCTGAAGACGAACCCCGACTATTACTACCTGCCCCCGTACCTCGAAGACGTCGAGGGCTTCGAGGAGGACGTGCGCAAGGTCGACCTCGACGACGGGAAGATCGACGACCTCTGGATGGGTCACGAGGTCCTGAACGACGCGAACAAGCTCCGCCACACCCCGGTGTGGGCGCTCTACCAGACGCGGCTGCTGAAGGCGGTGCTCGAGGGCGAGGACTTCGGCGGCGACGACGTCGCCGACCTGTTCTTCGTCAACTACAAGCAGATCGACGACGTCGGCCACGACTGGAACATGCTGAATCCGGAGATGCGCGAGATCCTCGTGTACTCGGACAAGGAGCTCCGCAAGATCACGCGGTTCCTCGACGATCACGTCGGCAAGAACGAATGGGTCCTCGCGTTCACGGCCGACCACGGACAGGGTCCGGACCCGCTCGCCGTGGGGGGGTGGCCCATCGGCCAGGCGCTGATCGAGGAGGACATCGCGCGCGAGTTCGACGTCGACACCGAGGAGCTGTTCCAGGACAGGCGTCCGGTCGGCTGGTGGATCCATCCGGAGGTGTCTGAGGAGACCGGCGTGACGGCCGAGGACCTCGCCGACTACCTCGTGGGCTACCGGCTGGAGGACAACAAGCGTCCCGATCCGATCCCGCCCGAGTACGAGGGGATGGAGGACACGCTGCTGTTCGCGGCGGCGTTCCCGAGCGACGAGCTCCCGCGCATCTGGCACTGCGCGAAGAAGAGGGCATGAGGGAGGCGCGACGCCGGAGGCGCAAGCGCGCTCTGCCGCTGCTGATCGTCGTCCTCGTGCTCCTCGGGGGCGGGACGTTCGCGCTGACGCGTGGCGGCGACGAGACGACCCGCGAACCGGACCCCACCGCGGAGCCTCTGAAGACCGACGGCGGCGAGCCTGCGGTCGCGCTGCCGAAGAAGGCCTACCTGCGCGACGCGTGCAAGCTCCCGCCTAAGTGGATCAAGAGGATCCACCGCGGCTGGGCCCCCGGCGGCACCCGCGACTACGACCTGGTGATAGTCCCCAAGCCGCCGAACTACATGGGAACGTTCGTCAACACGTCGCACTCCGCGCCGTACGACTTCCTGCAGAAGGTCCCGCTGATCTTCTACGGCAAGGGGTTCGTCGAGCCGGCGGGGAACGTGCGGCTCGAACGCGAGCCGACGATCGCCGACCTCGCGCCGACCTACGCCGACCTCATGCGGTTCGACGAATGGCCGGACCGCACCGCAGAGTCGATCACGGAGGTGCTGAAGGAGACCGACGAGACGCCGAAGCTGATCGTCACCGCGGTCATCGACGGAGGCGGCTGGAACGCGCTCGACCACTGGCCCGACGCCTGGCCGTTCATGAAGCAGATGATCGAGGAGGGCGCGAACGTCGAGGAGACGATCGTCGGCTCGTCTCCCTCGATCACCCCGGCGACGCACACGAACCTGTCGACTGGTACGTTCCCGCGCTACCACGGCGTCACCGCGATCGCGGTGCGCGCGGACGACGGCTCGATCGTCGGTTCGTTCTCCGAGGTGCCCGGCAACCCCGGCCCTGCCGTGATGGACGCGCGGGTGACGATGACGAAGACGACGCTGGCCGATCTGTGGGACAAGGCCAACGGCAACGAGCCGCTGATCGGGTTGCTCGCTGCGGGGAACCTGCAGCTCGGGATGATCGGCTACGGCTCCGCGCTCGAGGGCGGCGACAAGGACATCGCCGCGGTCCTGTCGCGGGGCGCGTGGGCGACGAACCCCGAGTTCTACTCGCTTCCGGAGTACGTGAGCACCGACGTGCCGGGGCCGGAGACGTACGTCGAGGAGGTCGACCGCGCCGACGGCGAGGCCGACGGGAAGTGGAGGGGCCACGGCGTCGAGCCGCTCGAGGGCTCCCCCGCGTTCGCGCCGTGGGAGAACGACACGATGTTCGCGCTAATGGAGCGCGAGGGCTTCGGCGCCGACGGCCTGACCGACCTCTTCTACGTGAACTACAAGGCCCCCGACAAGGCCGGGCACACGTGGAACATGATCGCCCCGGAGCAGGAGGACGTGATCCGCTCCGTCGACCGCGCGCTCGAAGCGCTCGTCGGCTGGCTCGACGACAACGTCGGCGAGGAGAAGTACGTGCTGGTCGTGACGGCGGACCACGGGCAGACGCCGCTCGGGGGCTGGGCCATCAGCCGCTCCGAGATCGGAGACGACCTCGGCCGCCAGTTCGACGGGATCGCGAACGGCAAGGGCGTCATCGGCCGGACGAGCGCGTCGTCGTTCTTCAGCAACCCCGACGAGATGGAGGCGAACGGCGTGACGCCCGAGCAGGTGAGCTCGTTCCTGTCGCGCTACACGATCGGCGACAACCTCCCCGAGGGGGCCGAG
>JALZEG010000338.1 GCA_030862185.1 Actinomycetota bacterium | reverse complement strand
ACGTGGCGGGGATCGTCGCGGCGGAGCCGGACAACCGCCGCGGCATCGCCGGCGTCTCGTGGGGCGCGTCGATCATGCCGCTGAAGGCATGCGGCCCCGAGGGCGCATGCGGCACCTACGAGGTGGCGGCGTCCATCGCTTTCGCGGCCCTCCGAGGCGCGAAGGTCGTCAACATCTCCCTGTCCGGCCCCCTCGACGGCTGTCCCGCGGAGTTTCGGCTGGCCGCGGCGCTCGCCGAGACCGAAGACGTCCTGCTCGTCGGGTCGGCCGGCAACTCGGCGCAGGACGGGAACCCGGTCATGTACCCCGCGGCGTGCGACGGCTACGTCGCGGTCGGAGCAACCGCGCAGGACGACCGCTGGGCGCCGTTCTCCGAGCACGGCGACTTCGTGGACCTCTCCGCTCCGGGAGTGCGCGTGCCGTCGACCCTCCCGCCGGGGCTCGTGATCCCGGACGACCCGGCGACGCCGGGCTACGGACCCGCGGACGGGACGTCGATGGCGGCGCCGCACGTCTCCGGGCTCGCCGCGCTGCTGTTCGCGCAGCATCCCGAGTGGACCCCGCTCCAGGTCGAGGAGCACATGGAGGCGACGGCGGTGGACCTCGGCAAGCGCGGCGCCGACGACTACTTCGGCGCGGGCCGGATCAGCATCGGCCGCGCCTTGAGGGCGCCGTGATCGCCCGCCGCGCGACCGCGGTCGCGCTCCTCGCCGCCCTCCTCGCCGGCGCGCTCGCGACGGGAGTCGCCGCGCAGGTTCAGACGGTGCGTGTCTACTGTGCGGCGGTGACGGTGCGCGGGGCGTGGGAGCACGTCGCGCTCCCGTCGTTCGCGGCGGGCCCCCAGGAGACATTGCAGTTCGCCGTGGACCCCGCGGATCCGAGCCGGCTCTACGCGACCAACGGCGTCGCGGTCGCGGTGTCGAGCGACGGGGGGTGCTCCTGGAGGACGACCTTCCGGCTCGACGCGCCGCCCGACGGAGCCGACTACTCGGCGGACGACTCGGCCATCGTCGACCTGGTCGCGGCCCCAGGACACGCGCTCCTCGCGATCTCCCAGCGCGGCGGCGGGCGCCCGCACGTCGTCCTCTCCAGCTACTCCGGCGACACCTGGCGGCGAGGCGACGACGGCCTGCGCGCCGTCCTCGGGCGTCCGCTCGCGGTGGCGATGACGCGGGCCAATCCCGGCTACGCGTACCTCCTCGTCGAGGAGCGGGCCGGCTCCGGCGAGGCGGGCGTGTCGCTGCGTCAGACGGTGTTCGAGAGCACGACCGCCGGGGGAGCGTGGGGCGTGCGCGGCGACCCCGGGCCGCCCGACCCCGGAGTCGACGTGCCGGTCCTCGGCTCGGTGCTCGGCCGCACGAATCTCGCGGAGATCGTTCCGGACCCGGTCGAGGCGGGCCGGCTGTTCCTCTTCGGGCCCGACGGCCTGTTCCACCACCAGCAGGGCCGCCGCGACCGGCTGCTGAACGAGGACGTGTCCGCGGTCCTCGTCGGAAGGGTTCCGGGCGCGGCCCAGCCCGTGGTCGTCGCCGCCGGACGCGGCACGCGCCGGATCGAGGTGTCGCGCGACGGCGGCGCGTCCTTCTCCGCGTTCGCCGTCCCCGGCGACGTCGACTCGTTCGCCGAGGCGCTGCGCCCGGGCGACTTCTACTTCTCGTCCGGAGGCCGCGTCTTCCTGCGCTCCGGCGGACGCTCGACCGAGGTGCCCGGGGGCGGCGGCGTCACGAACCTCACATTCGCGCGCTCGCGTCGTCAGACCTCACCGTTCGTCGCGGAGGACGTGCTCACGCTCTACGGCCGTACTGGCGACGCGCTCGTGCGGAGGGAGGAGACGAGGGCGGTCCAGCTCGCTCCGGTTCCCGACTCCGTCACCGTCGGCAACCTCGCTCCGTTCGGGCCGATCGACCCGGAGCAGGCCCTGCCCGGCACGCTGACGCCCGAGCGGAAAGAGGTGGTCCTCCTCGAGGGCCGGTCGAAGACCATCCCCTACGAGCTGTTCCTTCCGGAGACGCCGACCCCGCTCGACGTCTTCTTCGACGTCGATACGACGAGGTCGATGGTGCCGGCGATCGACGGACTGCGCGCGTCGATCGCGAACATCATCCTGGAGCTGACGGCGGCTCGGATCGACGTGCACTTCGGCGTCGGCCAGTACCGCTCGTTCGAGACGAGGCCCGCATTCGAGCGGCTACAGGACATCAACCCTCCGGGGCCCGCGCTCGCGGCCGCGTTGAACAGGCTAATGGCAGACAACGGGGGATTCGAGACTCAGCTCGAGTCCTTACGGCAGATCGCCACCGGCGCAGGGTCGGGAACCGGCGTCGGCATCGCGCCGGGGCAGGACGCGCACTGGCGCAAGGGATCGTTGCGCATAGTCGTGAACATGACCGACGAGCCGATCTCCGAGGGGCCGCAGCACCCGACCTACGAGGAGGTCGCGCGCGTGATGCTCGCCGACGACACCGTCCACTTCGGGATCGCGGTGCAGAACGAGGCGACGGCGCAAGCCCTCGGCCCGCCCCTGCCCGGCCTGATCAGGATCGCCCGCGAGACGGACTCGCTCGCGCCGGCCGAGGGGGTCGACTGCGACGGTGACGGCGATCCCGACCTGTACGAGAACGAGCCGCTCGTGTGCGTGATCGACCACGCGACCTCGCGCGACGCCGGCGTCCTCGGCGGGGCGATCATCAGCGTGCTCCGCTCGCTGCGCGACGTCGGCGAGGTCGGCATCTCCGCCACGGTAACGAGCTCGGCGGACGGACCGGTCGCGACCGCGGTGCCCGACGAGCCGGTCGTCGCCGGGGTCGACTTCAAGTCGAACAACACGATCGAGTTCGCCGTCGAGCTCATGTGTCCCTCGCTCGACGCGACGCGGCGGTTCCCGATCGACGTCGAGGCGTCGCGCGAAGCCGGCGTCCTCGCGGCGGCGACCGCGACGCTGACGTGCAAGGCGAAGCCGGAGCCCGAACCCGAGCCGCCGCTGCCCCCGGTGATCCCGCCAGCGGTCGTCGTCGCGCTCGTCCCTCCGCCGCCACCGCCGCCTCCACCGCCTCCGGTCAACCCGGGGCCGCACCCGAACCCGAACCCGAACCCACAGCCCCAGCCGCAGATGCAGCCGCAGCCGCAGAGCCAGCCGCAGGGCGCGCTGGCGTCGCAGAGACAGACGCAGCCGCAGCTCGCGGTGGTGCAGCAACGGACGGCCGACTTCGCCCCCGCGGAGGCGCGGCGTGGGGCCTCGGAGGAGTACGCGCTGTCGAGCTACGCGCCGCCACGCGCGGGGCCGAACGGGGCGATGCTCGGTCTCGCGGCGGCGCTGGTGATCGCGTTCGGGACGGCGATGCTGGCGGCGCAGCGAGTGGAGCTGCGCCTCGCGCGCCAGCGTTCGTTCCGGTACGCGAACGACCTGCGCCGCCGCCGCTAGGCGACCGCCGTGGCGCGCTCGCGGCCGGCGGCGCCGGGAAGCAGCAGGCAGCTGTCGCCGAACTCGTGCCAGAGGTACCCGTGGGCGAGGGCGTCCTGGTACGCCTCCCGCACCAGGACCGGACCTGCGACCGCCTCGAGCAGCGACAGGTGCGACGCGCCCGGAGGATGCCATCCCGTCACGAGACCGTCCACGACGCGCGGGGGCCGCGTCTCGTGGAGCATGAGGTCGGTCACGCCCCGGCCCGCGCGGACCGTACCGTCGCGCCGCGCGACCGTCTCGAGCGCCCGCGTCGCGGTGGTCCCGACGGCGACGACCCTTCCACCGCCCCGCCGGGTCGCGTTGACGAGCCGCGCCGTGGCGGCCGGAACCTCGTAGCGCTCTTCTTCGGGTGCTTCGCCCGCTTCGAGCGACGAGACGCCGCAGTGCAACACGACGGGCGCGAGCGCGATCCCGCGCGTCACGAGCTCCGTCACGAGCCGGTCGGTGAACGGCCGTGCCGCGCTCGGCATCTCGACGCTTCCCGGGATGCGCGCGAAGACCGTCTGGTAAGCCGACAGCGGCCACCTCTTGCCGACGTAGTCGTACGCGATGGGACGTCCGTACCTGGCGAGATAATCCTCGACGCTCTCCGCTCCGGTGACGCGCGCGACCCATAGCCGGCCGGCGTCTCCGTGTGCCGCGAGGACGTCGGCCCGTGCGCCTCCCGGCAGGGTCACCGTGACCCCCGGAGCGCCGCCGCGGCGTCCTCCGCTCGGTGCGCGTAGCTCGACGACCCACCGGTCGTCCGCCCGCGGGGCCGAGAAATGGACCGTCACCGGCGCGCCGCCCGGCTCGATGCCGTCCACCGCCGCCGCGATCGTCGCCGAGACGTTGACGACGAGCAGGTCTCCCGGGCGGAGGTGCTCCGGGAGGTCGCGGAAGCGCGCGTGCTCGAGACTGCCGGACCGCGCGACGAGCAGGCGAACGTCGTCGCGGGTGCGCCCCGACACTTCGGGCGGCTCGGTCGCGTGCAGCTCCGGCGGGATCGAGAACGACGTGCGGACGGGGGCGACGGCGGTCGTCATCGTGCGGCCGCCGCGGCCAGCTCGCCCGCGGCGTAGCGCCCGCTCGGCGGCCGCTCCTCGACGAGGCGCACCAGCAGAGGCGCGATCTGGGCGGGGTCGGCGCGGTCGCCGATGTCCTCTCCCGGGAACGCGTCCTGCTGCATCGCCGTCCTCATGTCGCCGGGGTCGAACGAGTAGACGAAGAGCTCGGGGTGCTCCGCGGCGAAGATCGCGGTCACGTGGTCGAGCGCCGCCTTCGAGGACCCGTAGCCTCCCCACCCGTCGTAGACCTCGCGCCCGGCGTCGGACGTGACGTTCACGACCGCGCCGCCGGGCTGCAGCAGCGGCGCCAGCGCCTGCACCATCCCGAGCGCGGCGACGACGTTGACCTCGTAGACGCGCTGCGCTCGTCGAGCGGGTACTCGGCCAGCGGGGGCCGCGGACTCGGTCCGAGCGTGCTCGCGTTGTTCACCAGCAGGTCGACGCGGCCCCGCGCGGCTGCGGCGCGGGCGATCTCGCTGCGGTGCCCGTGATCGGCTACGTTCCCCGGTACCGCGGTGACGCCTCGGACCCCGGCGACGGCGGCCTCCAGCGCGCCGCCGTCCCTCGCGTCGACGATCGACTCCCACCCTCGTTCTGCGAGTTCTTTCACCAACGCGAGGCCGAACCCTCGCGACGCTCCGGTGACGACTGCGACCGGCATCGTGTGTTCCTCCTCCATCGAGTGGTGCGTTTGGCGCAGACTAGGAGTTAAAGTGAACTTGAAGTCAAGAGGAGGAGCCGTAATGGAGACCCACTTGACCGTCGGGGAGGTCGCGGCTCGCAGCGGGTTCGCGCCGTCGGCCCTGCGCTACTACGAGAGCGAGAGCCTGCTGACGGCGGCCCGCACCGAGGGAGGGCAGCGCCGGTACGAGCGAAGCGTCCTGCGCCGCCTCGCGTTCATCAGGGCCGCGCGCCACGTCGGGCTCTCGCTCGACGAGATCCGGGAATCCCTGGCGGAGCTCCCGCGGGGGCGAACGCCGACGAAGGCCGACTGGACGAGGATCTCGCAGCGGTGGCGCCGGCGCCTCGATGCGGAGATCGAGGCCCTCGAGGCGCTGCGGGACGGCCTCGACTCGTGCATCGGGTGCGGGTGTCTCTCGCTGCAGCGTTGCCGGATAGCGAACCCCGCCGACGTGGCGGGCCGCGAGGGGCCGGGGGCGCGTTACCTGCCCGCGCCGCTACGCGAGGAGGACGCTGCGAAGACGGCGGTCCCTGGGAGGGGTGCCAGACATGTCTGACACCCCTCCGGAGAGACGGGCCTAGGAGACTCTCAGACCGCGCGGCCCGCTTCCGCCAGCAGCTTCGTCTGCAGGTCTGCTCCCTCGCCGGCCTCGACCTTCGGCCCGAACGCGCCGACCGAACGCCACTGCTCGAACTGCGGCACCAGCTCCTCGTAGGCGAACCCCACGAGCTCCGGGTCGAGCTCCTCGGACGCGCCGAGCGCCCGCGCCAGGTCCCATGCGTGGATCACGTGGTCGCTCAGCACCTGGCTGATGTAGTAGCGGCCCGGGAAGTCGCCGAACGAGAGGTGGACGGTCCGTTCCAGCGCGCCGGGCTCCTGCACGGAAGCGAGCGCCTCCTTCGCGGCGCGGTCCCACTCCCCGGCGGGGTCGTCCCCGAGCAGGTCGCCGTCGAGCGCATCGCCCACGTCCGCGACCGTCTTGCCGTCCATCATGTGCGGGACCCACCGGTTCTCGCCGATCACGTGGTTCGCCAGGTCGCGCACGTTCCACTCGGTGCACGGTGTGGGCGCGGGCCACTGGTCGTCTCGGACCCCGCGCAGGAGCTCGCCGAACTGCTCCATCGCGCGGCGGTACAGCTCGGGGACGTCGGCCATCTACGTCATCCAGGGCTCGGTGATGTCCAGGAACTTCGGCTCGCCGTCCGACAGCTCCTGCATCTCCCGCATGTACTCGCCGAATCCCTCGTCGGTCTCCATCTCCTTCTCCTTGGCGCGCGCCTCGGCCTCCGAGGTGAAGTAGATGACGCTCGTGAAGCGGCCGTTCTCCGGGTGCCACGCGTTGATGCCGCCGATCACGTCGGGTCGCCGCTCCTTCAGCGTCGGCTGCATGCGAGCGTCGATCTCACGTGACTTCGCGACATCCTTCGTCTTGCCCTGGATGATCTGGACGAAGCCGGCGTCGTCGGAGCCCCCGCCGCCGAAGACGTCGACCTCGCGACAGTCGTGGAACATCGGGTTCTCGATGTACTGCGACGTCTCCTCCCACCACGCTCCCTGCTCGGAGCGGTCGCTGTTGGAGCGCGCCGCCTCCTCGCTCTCGAAGCGGGCGACCGCGATGAACTCGCCGTCCGCGGTGACGCCTGCGGTAGAGCCGAGGAAGCCCTGGGCGTTCGGCTTGACGTCCTCGGTCCACCTCTCCCACTGCTTCCTCAGACCTGCGGGGTCGGTCGCCCGACCCTGGATGACCTGCGCGAACAAGGCGTCCTCCTTTTGCTAGACGGCGTGGCCTGCTCCCCGTTCTACTCCCCTGACCCGTGGCGTCAAGTGGGGGGTCGGGAGCCTCCGGGAGAGGTCGGTTGTCTAGTCTTCCCGCAGCGTTCTCGGATGCCGGATCGGAGGGGAACGGGGTGAACTGGGCAGAGGTAGAGGCCGCGGTGCCGGACCTCGCGGCGAAGGTCAGGAAGAGGTTCGAGGCGCACGGCCTCGCGCTCCTCGCGACGTTGCGCCGGGACGGCTCGCCCCGCATCTCCGGGATCGAGACGTCGTTCGGCGAGGCCGAGCTGTGGCTCGGCATGATGCCCCGCTCGCTGAAGGCGGCCGATTTGCTGCGCGATCCGAGGCTTGCGCTCCACAGCGCGACCGCGGACAAGAACGTCTCCGCCGGGGACGCGAAGCTGGCGGGCCTCGCAGTGCCCGTCGAGGACGAGGCGACGTTCGACCGCTACCGCCGCGCGTCGGGCGGCGAAGGCCCGGCATTCGGGACATTCCACCTGTTCCGCGTCGACGTGCAGGAGATGTCGCATCTGATCCCGGCGGGCGACCACCTCGACATCGAGTCGTGGAGCGAAGCGCGCGGCTATCACCAGACCGATCGCTTCTGATCGTGCGCGGCTATCCGAGAACGGTGGTTAGTCTGCGCTCGCCGGTGATTCCTACCGAGGGGAAGTGAGAATCTTGAAGACGCTGCGCCTGATCGCGCTCGCGACCGCTCTCATGATGGTCGCGGCTGCCTGTGGCGGAGACGACGGAGGCGACGAGCCCGACACGGACGCGGCCGCGCAGGAGACGGCCGCGGAGAGCAACGACGTGTTCTGCGAGTCGGTTGTGGCCGCGGAGACCGCGGTGCTCGCAGCGTCGAGCGGGGGCGACCCGGGCGCGGTAGAGGATCTCGTCGCGACGGTCGAGGAGACCGCTCCCGCGGAGATCGAGGAGCAGGTGACGGTCGTCGTCGCCGCCGTCCGTCAGGCCCTCGAGACCCGCGACGACTCCGCGTTCGGCACCGAGGAGTTCACGCAGAACGAGGAAGAGGTCGACCAGTGGGTGGCCGACAACTGCGAGTTCGAAGCTGAGGTCGACGTGACGGCGGTGGACTACGCGTTCGAGGGCGTGCCCGACACCCTGCCCGCCGGAATCGTCACGTTCAACTTCTCGAACGAGGGCTCCGAGGTCCACGAGATGCTGATGGTCCGTTACAAGGATCCGTCGACGACGATCGAGGACCTGATGAAGCTCTCCGACAAGGAGGCGCAGAAGGTCATCGACTTCATCGGCGCTTCGTTCGGCCCCCCCGGGGCGACCGACACCGAGAGCAAGGAGCTGACGCCGGGCAAGTACGCGCTGCTGTGCTTCGTCCCCGTCGGGTCGACGAGCGAGAAGGCGGCCGCGAAGGCGGACGGGCCCCCGCACGTCGCGCGGGGGATGTCCGCCGAGTTCACGGTCGAGTAGGGGCCGCGGGCTCCCGCGTCAGCGGATGTTCGAGAGCGTCGCGGTGATCGTCCCCTGAGTCGCGGGGCCCGCGCACGGGTTGGTCGCGCCGCCGGTGGTCTGAGTCGTGATCACGACGAGCTCCTCGAGGCCCGGCGTGAGCGCGAACGGCCCGTCCGAGCGGCCGCAGACGTGCTCGTGCACGTCGGTGCCGTCGCTGTAGCCGTAGATGTAGACCGAGGCCCACACGTCGTCACCCGTCGCGTCGGCGACGTCGATCGTGACGAAGCGCTCGCCCGGCTCGATCGGGAAGACGACGCACCCGACCGGCTCGCCCACGCAGGGCGAGTCCTGGGCCCCCCGTACGCCGGTGGCACCGACGTAGGTGCGCTCCTCGACGCGCTCCACCTTCTTCTTCTTTTTCTTTCCGGCCTCGGCCGGGGCGGCCTGCACCGACACCGCCAGCAGGCCCGCGAGCACCACCGCCACCCAGGCCACCGTCTTCTTCGAGCTCGTGATCGTCGACATTCCCGCCTCCTTTTTCCCTTTGGGGATAGTTCGGCGGGCTCTGCCCGATCCCTCCTGAGCGGGGGCCGGGCCGCGCGTCATTCAGGCTTGCAGACGACCTCCCACAGGTGTCCGTCAGGGTCGCGGAAGTACCCGGAGTAGAGGCCCCACGGGCGCTCGTGTGCCGTATCGGTCAGCGTCGCGCCGGCGGCTTCCGCCTGTGCCAGCAACGCGTCGACCTCCGCGCGCGTCGTGACGATCTGCCCGATGCTGAAGGCCCCGGTCGTCTCCGGGGGGACCGGCACCTCCGCGTCCTTCGCGAGCTCGGTGCGCGGGTAGAGGGCCAGGGTGGCTCCGCCGTCGAGCTCGAACATCACGGCGGCTCCTGCCGGGGTGGAGTCGTCGCCGGGGAACTCGGTGCCGATGACGCCGGGCGTCGCCAGCCCGAGGCCGTCGCGGTAGAACCTCAGGGCGCGCTCGAGGTCGCTCACCGCCAGCGTGATCACGTCGATCCGGGGCCTCATGCTGCCGTCGAGGGTACGGTGCGTTTGGCCGGGGCGTGCCTCCGGATGACAAAGGACCGGCCGCCGCCGCGGAGAACCGCACGGATATGCGACTCGCGGCCCGCGGCGTCCTCCTGACGCTCCTCGTGCTGGCTCCCGCGGCCGGCGCCGCGACCGCGCCCGCAGGCACCGGCACGGGCCTCGAGCCGGTCGCGGAGGTCGAGTACTCCAACGGCATGCACCTGGCCGTGACCCGTATCGGGGGCCGGGACTACGCCTTCGCCTCGTCCGCGCCGGAGGGCGGCGCGATTCGCGTCTTCGACGTCACGAAGCCCGCGCGGCCCCGGCTGGTGGCGACGGTCCCGTGCTCGGGCAACCAGGCCTTCCTGCAGATCTCGCACGACCGCAGGACGCTCGTGGTCGGAGAGGACGTGGCGCACGGCGCGGACGTCTGCATGCCCGCCGGCACCATGGGCTTCTACACGGTCGACGTCTCGAACCCGCGGCGCCCGAAGCCGTCCGGCTACGCGATCGTCCCGCGCGGCGGTCACACGATCACGACGCATCCGAAGAAGCCGTTCGTCTACGTCTCCTACGGCGACGTCGTCGCCACCGAGGCGGCCGAGTTCGAGGTGTGGTCGATCGCGGACCCGGCGAAGCCGAAGCACGTCACGACGGCGGCAGTCACCGGCTACCACGGCCCGCACGACGTCGCGTTCAGCCCCGACGGCACGTACGCGGTCGCGGCGTCGATGTCGCTGCTGCAGGTCCTCGACACGAGCGACCCCGCGAACCCGACGGAGGTCGAGGTCCTGCAGTGTCCCGGCTGCTCGCACAACCACGAGGCGCACTTCACGCCGGACGGGAAGCACGTCGTCGTGAGCGACGAGGCGACCGGCGGCCTCGCGTCGCCGTGCCCGCTGGGCGCGCTGTACTTCTACGAGTGGGATCCGGAAGGTCCGCCGTACATGAGCCTGGTAGGGGAGTGGCAGCCCGCCGAGCTGGTGACACCGGGGGCCGCGCCGGCGAACGCGGGGCTGTGCACGTCGCACGTGTTCGACGTGTCCGCCGACGGGACGAAGGTCGCGGCGTCGTGGCACACCGCGGGCGTGAGGGTCGTGGACGTGACCAAGATGGACGGAGTAGGAGTGGGGGCCGAGGGCACGGGGCCGAAGGAGCTGGGCTGGTACGTGGCCGACGGCGCGGACGCCTGGTCGGCGAAGTTCGACCGCACGGGCCGCTACGTCTTCGTGAACGACCGGATCAACGGCTTCCAGGTCTACCGGCTGGCGGCCGCGTCGTAGACCTGCATCTCCTCGTCGACGACTAGGCCGACGAACGGCCGTAACGTATCTGCGATGCAAGCGCGAGTGGCGGCAGGAATCGCCGTGTTCGTCCTCTTGTGCATCGGCACGTTCTGGGGCGACGACGACAACTTCCCGTTCGGCCCGTTCCGCATGTACTCGACGAAGCAGATGCTCGACGGCGAAGTGCGGGCGACGGAGGTCTACGGGCTCACGCGCTCCGGTGAATGGGTGGGGATCCCGTTCGACGACTTCGGACTTCGCCGCGCCGACATAGAAGGCCAGCTGGGGAAGCTCGCCCAACCTCCAGGGGAGGTCCTCGTCGCGATGGCCGTCGCGTACGAGCGCTTCGACCGCGGTAGCTTCGAGATCGTCGGCCTGCGTCTGGTCGAGAGGACGTACGACCTCGAAGACGGAGTGCCCGTGGGCGAAGAGGTCGAGATCCTCGGCACGTGGCGGCGGAGCTGAGGTGACGACCGGCGCTTCGTCCGCTCGGGACCACGCAGGAAGCTTGTGGTCCGGGCTCGTCGCATGGTGGTTGTCGCCGCTTCCGCGCCGCCGGGTCGCGTGGTTGCGCGTGCTCGTCTACGGGTTCATCTTCGTCGACGTCTTCTGGCTCCTGCCGTGGGTCTCCGACAACGGGCTCGTCCCTCCCAGCCAGTACCACCCGTTGATGATCGGAAGGCTGCTGCCCCTTCCGACGCCCACGCCGCTGGTGGTGGAGGTCGTCAAGTACTCGATGCTCGCCTGTGCTGCGGTGGCCGCTTCGGGACGCTTCGTCAGGCTCGCGGGCGCGCTCGTCTTCGGTCTGTATCTCGAGTGGATGCTGATCGCCTTCTCCTACGGAAAGGTCGACCACGACCGAGTCGCGTTCCTGGTCGCCCTCGCGGTGCTCCCGACCGTCGGCAAGGTCTCGTGGCGAGACACGACGTCCGACGAGAAGGCGGCGTGGGCGATCAGGTGCATCCAGCTCGCAGTCGTCGCGACGTACTTCCTGTCGGCTTGGGCGAAGATCCGCTTCGGAGGCATCGACTGGGTCAACGGTGCGACGCTGTTGCGCGCCGTGCTGCGGAGGGGCACCGACCTCGCGGATCCGCTGATCGAAGTGCCGTGGGTTCTGCGGGTCGGGCAGTGGCTCATTGTGACCTTCGAGCTCACGTCTCCGCTGATGTTGAGCCGGGGATGGATCGGACGCTTCTACCTCGGGTCCGCGTTCTTGTTCCACGCGATCACGTTCGCGACGATCCAGATCGTGTTCTGGCCGCACGTGCTGTGCTTGCTCGCGTTCTTTCCGCTCGAAGGGCTGAGGACGAAACGACGTCTCGTGACGATGACACGTCAGGGCCAGCGAACGGGGCCCGGGGCGTCGCGCACGAATCGCCCGACGATCCCCTTGCTAGCGGCGAGGCCCCGGTAGGCCACATCGACGAGCGCGCGCAGGACGCGCAGCCCGAGAGTCCGTCCCAGCCGCGCCGTCGACGAGATCGCCGACAGCGTTTCGACTACGGCCGCCCCCCCGGAGAACCCGGCGCCGTCGGGCCGGATCAGGTGGAACGTCGTGAAGCGCACGTCGGGCGGGATCGCCTCGACGGCCGGGGCGGCGCGTTCGTCGCGCATCGGCAGGAACGCCAGCTCGTGGCGACGATCGATCTTGGCGACGCACCGCGCCGCCCACCGGCAGAACCTTCAGGCCCCGTCGTAGAGGAGCAACGGGCGCTCTGGCGGGATGAATCCTGTGGTGGCCAAGGCTCCTCCGACGCTGCCGAGCAGGGCGGCCAATCTAGCGCGGAGCACCGGTGACGTAGAGGCTGTGCGCAGGGCTGGCTCTCAGTGCGGCTTGTAATCCGGAGCGAGGGTGTCTCGCACTTCGGGGTCGACCTGCTCGGCATGCTGGCGCGCTTGTGCGAACGCCGACGCGTCGTCGGGGAACGTCTCCCCGAACCATCCGCAGTCACACTGCGCCATGTAGTAGGGCTCGAACGAACCGTCGCGAGGATCTGCAAGTAGCACGACGGCCACGTGCTCCTGCTTGGGCTTCTTCCGCCACCACATTCCAACAGCCTAGCGGGGGCTGCGGCCCCCACGGGAGGCCAGGACCAGCGGCAGCAGCAGTAGCGGGATCGACAGCTCCCTCAGCGCGTCCTTCGGGAACAGCACCCCCAGCGGGCGCAGCGACAGCGCCAGCAGGGCCAGCAGAACGAACACCACCGCCACCGGCGTTCGTACCCGCAGCGCCCGCACGATCCCGAAGACGAGGGCCGCGCCCACCGCGGCCAGCAGGGGCGCCGCTATCGCACCGAGCTGCGACTCCAGGTCGGCCCCGCGGGCCAGGTCGGACGCCTCTTGCATCGCCTCGAGCCAGCCGAACGGGGGGAAGGCGAAGAAGCCCTGTGTCGCCTCGAACGACCACTCGCCGAACTGCACGCGGATGTACACGTACCAGAGCCCGAACAGCACCGGGCCGATCGACAGCATCGCTATGCGCTGCAGCGCGAGCCGCGTCTCCCGGTGCGCCAGCCAGCGGCCGGCCTCCCACAGCGCGAGTCCGAACGGGACCAGCACGAACGGCTCCTTGACGAGGCACGCCGCCGCGCACGCGGCCGCGCCCCACGCGTACCGCCCCCGCACCCACGCCAGCAGCGCCAGCGCGACGAACGCCGCAGCCACTGTCTCGCTCGTGAGCGCGGTGAGCGAATAGATCAGGCCGGGGTTGAACGCGACCGCGAGACCTCCCCACGCGGTCCAGCCGAGGGCGGTGGAGAGCCGGCTGGTCGCCCACGCCGCGACGCCGAGGCCGACGAGCCCGACCGTCATCAGCGCCGCCGGCGCGGCCCCCGCCTGTCCGAGGCTTGCGAACCATCCGAGCCACCCGTACCCCGCGTGCCCGTAGCGGTACGACGCCCGGTCGATCAACGTGTGGGGCTCCCCACGCGCCAGCGGGTCCGTGGCGACCGCGTAGAAGTAGACGCCGTCGTAGTGGGCCTCGTCGACGAAGTGGAACTCCGGATCGACCCGCCGCGCGAAGTCCGCCAGCGGCTCGTCGGCCTCCATCCGCACGAGAACGCTCGGCCGCCAGCCGGCGCGCTGCACCGCGATGACGGCGGGGACGAACGCCGCCGCGATGGCGATCGTGGCGCACCACAGCGCGACGACCTCGGCCCGTCGCGGGTCGCCGGGTGCCGCCGCGTCCTCCATGACCGTCGATTCTCGCGTGCCCGGCGGCGTTCGGTACGTTGGTGACCGCCGGCGGACGAAAGCTCGACGAGGAATGGCGATGCCGAGAGTCGTGATAACCATGCCCGCGTACCGGGCGGAGGCGACGGTCGAGAAGACGGTCGCGGCCATCCCGCCGGGGGTGGCCGACGAGCTCATCCTCGTCGATGACGCCAGCCCCGACCGCACGGCGGAGATCGCGCGGTCGCTCGGGATCAAGGTCCACGTCCACCCGCAGAACCGCGGCTACGGCGGGAACCAGAAGACGTGCTACACGATGGCGCTCGCCAGCAACGCGGACGTGGTCGTGATGCTGCATCCCGACTACCAGTACGAGCCGAAGTCCGTCCCCCTGTTGATCGCGCCGATCCTGGCCGGGGAAGCCGACATGACGTTCGGGTCGCGCTTCGCCGGTCTCGGCGATCCGATGGCGGGAGGGATGCCGCTGTACCGCTTCGTCGGCAACCGCGTCACGACCAGGCTCGAGAACCTCATGCTCGGGTCGCGCTTCTCGGAGATGCACAGCGGGATGCGCGCCTACACGCGCCGCTGCCTGCTGTCGCTCCCGTTCCTCGGCTACACGGAGGACTTCGGCTTCGACACGCAGCTCATGGTCGACGCGGTCACGTCGGGGCTGCGCGTCGTCGAGGTCCCGATCCCGACCCGCTATACGAAGGAGTCGTCCTCGATCAGCATCGTCAAGTCGCTCAAGTACGTGGGCCACAGCCTCGCCCACACGGCGAAGCAGTTCGCCGCCCGCGGCCGGCGCGGCCGCCGCTATCCGGTGGCCGCCGCACGACGGCGGGCCGCGCCTCCGCGGAAGGTGCGTGGGGTCACGACGCGGCCGCTCGACCCGCGCCGCGCGCTGGAGGTCCTGGCGTCCTACGTGCTGCCGGGCGACGTCGTCCTGCAGCTCGACGCGAGCGCGAACGTCGTCGAGAGCGCGTTGCCGGAGCCGTGGTCGGTCCTGAACGCCCGCGCGGTGGCGCTCGGCGCAGAGTGCCACGGCGGTGTCCTGCTGCAGCCGCCGGGCGACGCGACCCCCCTGCAGACGCTGCGCGCCCACGTCCACGACCACGGCGCGGTCGTGCTCCCGGCCCCCGCCGCGGGAAGCCGCCGCGCCCTCGCACGCGCGGCCGCGGCGATGGACGCCGCTCTGGCCGAAGCCGGGTTCGAGATGGTCCATTGGGGCCGCGTCGGCAAGGACGCGGCCCTCGTGGTGGCGCGGCCGGTCCTCGCCTGAGCTTCAGGCCTGGAACGTCACGCCCTTCGCGAGCGCGACGAGGATCGACGCCTTGAGCTTGCTCGGCGGCGTGCCGGCATCCGTCCACCAGCCCCGGAGGACGTCGTGCGTCAGGTCGCCGCTGCGGACGTACGCGTTGTTGACGTCGGTGATCTCGAGCTCGCCGCGCGCCGACGGCTCCAGCCCCCGGATGACGTCGAACGCGCGCGAGTCGTACATGTAGCAGCCGGTCACGACGAGGTCGCTCGGCGGATCCGCCGGCTTCTCCGTTACCGCCGTGATCCGTCCGTCGCTCAACGTCACGACGCCGAAGCGGCGTGCGTCTTCGACGGCGACGCGCTTGAGGAGCAGCTTCGCTCCCGACGGCTGGTTCCGGTACGCCTCGACGTACTCCGACAGGTCTTCCTGAAAGACGTTGTCGCCGAGGATCACGACCATACGGTCGGAACCGACGAACGGCTCGGCCTTCGCCAGCGCGTCGGCGATCCCGAGCTCGCCGGTCTGCTGCGCGTACTCGAGCGTCGCGCCGAGGTCCGCCCCGTCGCCGAGCAGCGTCTTGAACTGGTCGACCTCCTGGCCGGTCACCAACACGACGTCGCTGACGCCCGCGGCGACGAGCGTCTTGATCGGAAAGAAGATCATCGGCTCGTCGAACACGTCGAGCAGGTGCTTGTTGATCACGCGCGTGACGGGCAGCAGCCTCGTGCCGAGGCCGCCGGCGAGCACGACTCCCTTCACCGGATGCTCCTCACGTATCTCTCCAGAGATTCCCGCCAGTCCTCGAGCGGGAGGCCTGCACGCCGAGCCCGCGTCAGCAGCAACGTACTGTCCGCGGGCCGCGGTGCGACGACGCGGCCGGCGGCCGCCGCGTACGAGGCGGAATCGACCCTCGTGACACGGGCGTCCAGGCCGGCGAGCGCGAGCGCGGCGTCGGCCAGGTCGGCCCACGAGCAGGGGGGCCCGGCGCCCGCGACGTGCAGCCGCCCGACCAGCCCGGGGGCGGCGACGGCGTGCGCCAGCGCCCGCGCCAGCGCCGGGGCGCCGGTCGGCAGCCCCACCTGGTCGTCGACGACCCGCGGGACTCCCTTCGCGGCCCCCGCCAGGATCGTGCGGACGAAGTTGCGGCCGTCCCCGAAAAGCCACGACGAGCGCACGACGAGGTCGCGCTCGGGGTCGAGGTGGTGCTCCCCGGCCAGCTTCGTCCTCCCGTACACGTTGACGGGTCCCGTCGGAGCGTCCTCCGCGTAGGGGGCCGCGTCGCCGGCGAAGACGTAGTCGGTGGAAAGGTAGACGACGCGCGCTCCGCTCGCCCGTGCCGCGGCGGCCACCGCGCCCGTGCCGCGGTCGTTCACATCGGCCGCGGCGTCGGGATCGGCCTCGCACCCGTCGACGTTCGTCAGCGCGGCGGCGTGGACGACGACGTCGATGCCCGCGACCGCGGCGAGCACGCGTTCCTCGTCGGTGACGTCGAGCTGGCTCCGCGTGCGGAAGCCCGCCTGCGGGAGGACCGTCCGCAGCGCGCGCCCCACCTGTCCGTCCGCGCCGGTGACGAGGATCCGCGGCTCAGGCATGCAGCCGCGGGTTGGCGCGGTCCCTCGGCGATACGACCGGGTCCGGCAGCGCCCACGCGATCCCGAGCGCGGGGTCGTCCCAGGCGATGCCGTGCTCGTCGCTCGCGTCGTACTCCTGCGTGACGAGGTAGACGAGGTCGACGTCGGTCAGCGCGAGGAAGCCGTGCGCGACGCGCGGAGGGATGTAGATCGTGCAGGGATCCGGCTCGCCCACGGTCAGCGTCGCCACGCGCGGCCGCGCCGGCTCCGTCCTGAGGTCGACGAGCGCGACCTGTGCGCTCCCGCGTACGAAGTACCAGAGGTCGGCCTGGCGCTCGTGGTAGTGGAGGCCGCGCAGCACACCGCGCCGCGAGTGGGAGTGGTTCGCCTGGCGGTAGTCGCCGAAGCGCGCGATCTCGGAGAAGGACCCGCGCTCGTCGGTTAGCCGGTCGACCGGGGTGACCACGACGCCGTCGATGCCCGTCATCGCGCCGCGCTCTCGTCGTCGTAGAGCGCCTCCGCGGTCGCGACGAGCGGCTCCCACCAGTCGCGCTGCGCGGCGTACCACTCGACCGTCGTGCGCAGGCCCTCGTGCAGGCCGGCGCGCGGCCCCCATCCGAGCCCCCGCAGCTTCGACGCGTCGACCGAGTAGCGGCGGTCGTGGCGCGGCCGGTCGTACTCCGTGAGGTAGACGGCGTCGTCGCCCCGCCCCGCCAAGCGTGCGATCGCGCGCGCGATGGCGAGGTTCGTCACGGCGTCTCCCTGGGGCCCCACGTTGTAGGCGCCGGGACCGGGCCGTTGCTCGAGCAGCAGCTCGATCGCCTCGCACGCGTCGTCCACGAACATCCAGTCGCGTACGTACCCGCCGTCGCCCCACACCGGCAGGCGGCCGCCGGACAGGGCCCGCGCTATCCAGCGCGGGATCGCCTTCTCGGGGTGCTGCCACGGCCCGAAGCAGTTCGTCGGCCGGACCACGACGACGCGGGGGCCGCCGTCGAACCCGAGCGCGAGGTCGTCCGCGAGCGCCTTCGAGCGCGCGTACGCGCTCGTCGCGCGGCCCTCGCCCGGCTCCTTGTCCTCCTCGGCGAACGGCTCCGAGGACGCCGGTCCGTAGACCTCGTCGGTCGAGACGTGGACGACGAGCTCAACCCCCGTGAGCGCGGCCGCGTCGAGCACCGCGCGGGTCCCCTCCACGTTCGTGCGGAAGAAGATCTCCTCGGCGGTCTCCCCGCGCGTCACGTGAGTCTCGGCGGCGAAGTGGACGATGGCCTCCGCGCCCTCGACCACCTCGGCGAGCCGCTCGTCGGTCACGTCGAGGGTGTGGTCGCCCAGGAGGTCGTGTGCCGCGGGGAGCCGGCGCGGGTCCGCGGCGTACGTCCCCGCGTCGACGTTCGTGACGTGGACCCCGCGCGCCAGCG
>JALZEG010000333.1 GCA_030862185.1 Actinomycetota bacterium | reverse complement strand
AACAGCGGGCAGGTCTTGAGCGTGTAGGCGCTGCACCACTTCGACTTCTTCGCGTCCTTCTTGGCGAGGTAGACGCCGTCGGCCATGAAGTTGTGCGGAGCGGCGTCGGCGTTCGCGAACGTGATCGCCTCGCCCTGGGCGGCGACGACGACGGGCGTGGCGAAGCCGGCGACGAAGCTGCCGGGAACTGCGGCGGCCACGGCGGCGTGGGCCGGGACCGCGGCCGCGAGGACGAGGGCGGCGGCTGCGGCCGCGACCAAAACGCGTCGAGATCTCATACGCGAGAGAGTTCACCCCGAGGGCTCGTTTTCCTCCCGCTTTGCCGTGGGGATGACCGATTTGGTAGATATGCGGCTTCGGACGACGAGGGAGGCGCTCGGGCCCGTCCCGGCCGTAGCCCCGCCTCAGGCATCCTCGCGAAGGTGGGAGCCCGAGCCCCGCGCTACATCTTCCCCACCGTCACGACCGCCCTGGCGTGGAGGCGGGCGGACTTCCACGCCAGCTCGCCACCCGGAAGCTCCACGACGAACGACGTGCTGTTGTCGAAGCGGTGGTTCTGCCAGCGCGTCGCCGTGCCCGGCAACGGGTCGAGACGCCTCAGCCGGAGCCCGACCATCCGCGCGTAGCGGCGCTGGATCGCGCGCCGGCCCCCGGAGCGGTCGACGAGCGCCATCGCCTGGTGGTACCAGATCGTCACGTCCGGCCGAGTCTCCGCGACGAACCTCATCGCGTGGCGCGTCTCCTTCTCCGACGCGCGCCGCGGCCCGGAGTAGTAGGTGCTCCATCTTCGGCCCTGGCGGCGCCACTTGCGCGGGAAGTTGCGGTTGAGGTCGACGCCGCGCGCGTTCTGCCGCGTCCCCGCGGCGGCCCCGTCGGGATTGAGCGCGTCGATCATCCAGATCTTCACGCCGCGCGGCGTGGGTCGGCTCTTCAGCGCCGTGATCACCTTCTTGCCCGCGCACTCGTTGCCGTGGATGCAGCCGACGACGAGGACAACGTTCTCGCTCGCGGGGTCGCCGAGCCGGTACGCCTTGATCGGGCGACCCTCGTGCGAGTACCCGAGCAGCACGCGTCGCAGGCCCGCGGGGGCCGCGTCGTGCACGGGCGCAGCCGGAACGAGAGCGGCGGCGACCAGCGCGACGACGAGAGCGCGCCTCACGAGATCCGTCGCAGCCGCTTGCGGAAGACCTTGACGTCGCGCCAGAGCCAGTCGGTGTGGTCGTTGCGCCACCCCTGCCGGTCCTCGAACTGCCGGTGGCCGTTGCCCATCGCGTGTCCGATGACGTCGCGCAGCGCGATGCCCTCGCGGGCGCGCAGCCAGCGCACCAGCCGCAGCGCCGCGCGGACCTGCTTGCGGTGCCCGAGGATCTGCCGGTCCGCCCAGTGCGACCCCCGCCCCGTCTCCTGGACCATCTCGACGCCGATCGAGCGATGGTTCAGCCCTATCGTGTGGCGGCATCTGATCCGCAGACGCACGAGCTCGTAGATCGTCCCGTCCTTGTCGACGACGTAGTGCGTGCAGACGCCGGGCATCTCGCCGCGGGCGGGGGAGTTGGACGCGAAGTGGTTCCGGACGGGCGGATAGGTGCTCGTCGCGGTGAAGTGCAGCACGACCACGCTGGGATTGCGGAGCTTCCACCTGCGCAGCCCGTAATGGCGGCCGGAGTAGCGCGCCATCTGACGCTTGCGCTTGGCGCCGTAGGGGATGTGGTCGTCGACGATCGCGGGCCGGCGGGCCGCGGCCGGCTCGGGGGCCAGGCGCCGCTCGGCGACCTGCGGGGGGAGCAAGACGGCGGCTAGGAGGACCGCGACCAGCAGACGGCGCATCGTCCGCAGTCTAGTGAGGGGGCGGGCGCTACTCGGGACGCGAAGTTGAACGATGACGACTCAGATCTGGCAGCTCCTCGGCCGGGCGGACGGGTCGTACGTCGGCTGCCTGGTCGCGAAACGCGAGCACGACGAGGAAGTCGTCCTCATCGAAGCGCTTGCGGAGCGCCCTCCAGTTCTCGCAGAAGAACCTGGCTGCCCCGTGAGTAGCGCTGGCCGATATCCCTGCACACATCAGCACGCGGCGGCCGGTATCCAGCGTGACACGCTGGATTATTCCGATCTCACGCCCGCGCGACCGGCCCGCGATTACATGCCACGCGTCCTCCGTTCTGACTGCGAACGTGGGTTCTCCTTGATCGTCATGCGCGGAATCAAAGTTCTTGCCGGTCCTCTCGTCGACGAACCGGACGAATGTCCGGTTCCCTCTATAGATGGATCTAACAGCATGGTTGTAAACGTCCGACCCCAGGAAAATCGTGCTGTCGACGCCGTAATCCAGGACCGACAGATACGAGTGCTCGTCGGGGGCGACGTCGACTTGAAAGTCTATCCGTGAGAGGTAAGGGTTTCGTCGTTGGATCAACGTCCTTATTGGCCGCGGCAACGCGTCGAGGAACCGATCTTGGAGCAGGCGCCGAAAGTACAGCGCGGCCTCGTACTCGAGTTGCATCAGCGCCGGTCCGGTGAATCCAACTTTGAGAACGCCGTCCGTACCCTTGGATCCACCCCGCAGGACGTCGAGTCGGCTCAGGTAAACCCGTACGACAGCTCCGTCCGGGCGAATGCACATCATCGAAAACAACGTGCGGCGCCCTCGCTTGATCACGATCGACGTGATCAGCAGGATAACCAGCGCGATCAACAGGGTGTAGATCAGATTGGCGACCACACTCGCGACGACAGATTCCCAGAACGCTGTCATGAGGAATCGCCTGATGGCGCGCTGTCACTTATGACGATGTCGACTTCGCACGCCTGTGCGTGAGGCAAGAATCGATTGCCCCAGCCACCGAAGAACGCGACTACATATCCATAGTCGCGAAGCGAGGCGACGTCCTTCGGGCGCGTGCAGTCCCACGCGAGGTTTAGGCCATCGAGGTCGGCGCTTCGCGCCGCTGCGATGGGATCGACGAGACGTCCCCGAACCGCTCCCCGCACTGTCACTTGCGGGTGCAGGGCCTTAACGAGTCGCAACCCCGCGTGATCCCAATCAGAGACGTGCACCGCGTCCGTGGCGGTTGCTTCCAGCCACCGCACGAGCGCATGGTGGATGGCATGCTCACGTCCCATTCCTGACTTGACATCCAGACACAGAATGACCCCGAGTTCGCGCGCAAGCGAAGCTGCCCCATCCAGATCGAGAAAGTCCGAATGGACAGGCAGTTCGGCTCGCAGCACGCGAGCGCAGTCGGCGTAGTCAGTTTCATGAACCCAGCGGCCGTCGGGGAAGGTGTAATCGTGATAAAGAACGAACTCTTCGTCGCGGCTCAGTTGTACGTCAACTTCCACGATCGCCGCCCACGCCGCAGCAGCAACCACCGCTTCTCTCGTCACCCCGCCTGATTGGGCTCCCAAGTGAGCCTGTATGAGCAGTTCTTCCTCTCTTTCGATCATCTGCGTCACATATGCCGTAAGTCTCGATGCTGGTCTAGCACGTCACGTGTGGCCCCTGCCATAGAATCCATTCATCTAGGACCTCGACAGAGGTACTGTCGCTAGGATGGCCGAGTGAAAAGCGAGCATGCGGACTCCATAACTGGCGAGCCCAGAGTTCGTAGAGGCGCGCCATCGCTCACAATCGTCCGCGCATCTCTAGCAGCGATTCTTCGGGCGACCTCATCCCTGGGACCAGCGCCGACTGCCCTCGCTGGAAAGATTGCACGCCGACTTCCGGAAGGCATTTGGGCGAGACAGCCTCGGGTCGTTGCGCGTCGGCTTGGCATCTGGTTCGACCTCGACCTGCGGGACAACGTCCAGAGGACTTTGTACTTCACAGGTTGGTACGAGCGCCGCTACTTAAGCGCGCTGAAGAAGGAACTTCGGAAGGGCGACCTTTACGTCGATGTCGGAGCGCATATCGGAATCCACGCCTTGGTCCTAGGGAGATATCTCAGTCGATTAGGTGCCGGGTCCGTTCTAGCGTTCGAGCCAGCTTCGGATGTTGCGGCCAGGTTGCGATGGGCGGTTGCGAGAAATGGTCTACATAATGTCTCGGTCGTCGAAGAAGCGCTGGGTGCGGAGCGTGGGAGCGCAACACTCAAGACCGATCCGCACCTTTACCATGAGAGCGACGGTTCTGTCCGATCGTTCTACGGACCCGGTCCAGCTGCATATGAGGTTGCCGTCACGACACTCGATGATTGGTTGGAAGCCAACCCTGCGACCAAAATCGACGTTGTTAAGGTCGATGTGGAGGGTGCAGAGTTCGACGTACTACGCGGGATGACGAAAGTCTTATCGAAAGAGCCTCCGCGGCTCGTCGGCGTCGAGATCAGGGATTACCTCCTCCTCCGCGCAGGCGTGACCCGGACTTCCGTCCAGGCATTCTTGCAGGACCGTGGATATCGGCTCGTTCGAACGCCCGATCTCGAGGGTAATTTCCTGTTTCGCCGTGACGATCAGTACGCACGCCAATCTAAGACCGGGGAGCGGCAGACGGTTCGAGCTGGCTGAGTTACAGCCGAGGACCTTGGCGACCTGAGACCGGACGCTGCCCGAGCGGGGAGGACCCGGCCCCCTCGGTACCGAATGATCCCGATATGACCCGGCGCCTCCCCGTCGTCGCAGCCGTCGCGCTCGTCGTCGCGGCGGGAGTGCTTTCTGGCGGCGCGCCGCGGCAGTCGGTGCACGCCCTTCCGGCCCACGCTCACCTCGACATGGAGGAGGCGCGGCCGAAGTTCGAGCCGGGCGTGACGGCGCGGCGCGACCGTGTCCCGGTCCCCGACGACTCCGGCCCGGCCGCAGTCGTGCACCGCGCCGGTGGAGTCGAGGTCTCGGCTCCGGCCGCCAAGGGGTCGCCGCGGCTGCTCCGGACCGGCGTCGGCGCCGGTGAGCCGACGCTCGGCGTGACGAAGAACGGCACGATCTTCTTCCAGGCGTTGGCGGGAGGCCCGCAGGTGCTCGCGACCGACGACGGCGGCAAGAAGTGGAGCGACGTCTCGCCGAAGCTCGGGGCTATGGACCGCCACCCGCAGAGCCTCGACCCGTTCCTCTACGTCGATCCCGGGACCGACCGCGTCTACACGTTCGACTTCTTCTTCGGCTGCTCGCTGCTGTCGTTCACCGACGACGGCGGCGAGACGTGGACGACGACCCTCGGCGGGTGCGGCCTGCAGGATCACCAGAACCTGTTCACGGCGCCGCCGGTGCTGAGCCCGACGACCGTCTATCCGAACGTGGTCTACGCGTGCTCGACGCAGGCCGGCGCCACCATCTACTCCGTCGCGACGCAGTGCGAGAAGTCGCTCGACGGCGGCATCACGTTCGCGCCCACGGGATCTCCGCCGTACGTCACCGAGCGTCGGCCCGAGAACGACCTCGGTGTCGACGGCTACTGTCACGGAGCGATCGGCCACGGCTACGGCGGTCCCGACGGCACGATCTACGTCCCGAAGGGTCTATGCGGTCAGCCGTGGCTCGCGATCAGCCGCGACGAGGGCGCGACGTGGACGCGCGTGCAGGTCGCGGACAACGGGATGCCGCTCGGCCCGCACGGCGTGTACGAGCACGAGGCGAGCGTCGCCGCCGACGCCAAGGGCAACGTCTACTACTTCTGGATAGCGCGCAACCGGCTGCCGTACCTCGCCGTGTCGCGCGACGGCGGCGAGTCGTGGTCCAAGCCGCTGATGGTCGGGCCGCCGGGGTTGGAGGAAGCCGCGCTCCCGAGCCTCGCGCTCGGGGGGCCGGGCAAGGTTGCCGTCGTCTACATGGGCAGCACGAACTCGCCGGGCAAGCCGTTCCACGAGAGCGACGACTGCAAGCCCGACCCCGTGTACTGCTTCAGCCAGCTCTTCTTCCTCGGCCCGGAGGATCCCGAGCGCTACGAGAAAGTGACGTGGAACGCGTACATGACGGTGACGGCGGACGCGCTCGACCGGACGCCGGCCTTCCAGAGCGTCTCGATCAACGATCCGTCCGACCCGATGGTGCGCGGGACGTGTGGGCCGATCCGGTGCAAGGCCGTGTACGACTTCCTCGACGTGGTGATCGACCGGCGCGGCCGCCCGTGGGGCTCGTTCGTCGACGCGTGCCTCAACGCATGCGTGACGCAGGGTCCGAACAACTC
>JALZEG010000320.1 GCA_030862185.1 Actinomycetota bacterium | reverse complement strand
TCGAGGGCTCCGCCGAGCGCGTCACCAGCAGCGCCAGCGGGAGCGCCGCCAGCGCCCCCACTATGAAGAAGGCTCTCACCGGCGACAGCCCCGGCACCTCCACGCGCCGCGGCCGTCTGGCTCCTGGGTCTCGGTCTTCCATCGCCGCCTTCGGAACTCTCGTCCACTGCCCGCCCAAACTCTTACCGCGCCGCCGGGCACCAGGCAAGACCTGGAACCACGCGAGCCCCGAAAATTCTCGCGGCCTACATCTCGCAGCCGGTCACGGTCTCGCCGTTGCGGCAGGTGTCGACGTCCTCGCCGCCGTCCAACCGGTCGTTGCCCGGCCCCCCGTCGAGCTCGTCGTTCCCGTCGTCTCCGAACAGCTCGTCATCGCCCCCGCGGCCCTCGATGCGGTCGTGGTCGTCGATCGCGTCGCGCTGCGACACCCCGCCGATCAACACGTTCGGGCCGTCGTCGCCGAGCAGGACGTCGTCGCCCGAGTCACTCCCGTGCAATGCCTCGATCGACGTGAGCGCGTACTCCCGGCCCGTCGTTCCGTCGGAGTGATGGACGAGAGCGATGCCAGCGGCGAGGTCCGCCTCGACGCGGCCGGGCGTGAACTCCCACGACAGCAGGTCGAAGCCCTCCCCGCCGTCGACCGTCGCCTCGCTGTCGTCCGCCGAGGGATAGCGCGCCGACTCGAGCGCGCCGATCGTGTCGGGGCCCGGTCCACCGTCGGCGAAGCGGAGCCCGCAGCCAAGCTCGATGAGGTCCGCGCCCGGACCGGAGAAGAGCTCGTCGACGCGCTCGTCGTTCTCCACGCACTGGCCTTGCAGCGCGTCGTTCCCCAACCCGCCGTAGAGGTCGACGTCGCCCACGCCGCGGGCGTTCCAGTCCCTCAGCGCCGCGAGCAGGTCGTCGCCCCCGCCGCCGTAGAGATTGCCGCTCGCGCCGTCGCGCGACGGCGATCCGATCAGGACGTTCGGCTCGTCGTCGCCCCGAAGCACGACGTCGCCGGCCGTCCACCCGTGCACGTCCTCGATCCCGGACAGCCGGTCGCGACCCGGCCCCCTGGCGACTCCCGTCCCGAGGTCCGCGGAGAAGTCGCCGCGCTCGGTCGACCAGTAGACGGCACGGTCGCGGCCGTCGCCGCCGTTCATTACGTCGTCGCCTTCGCCGACGATCAGGAGATCGTTTCCTCCCGACGCCCTCATGCGGTCGTTGCCGGGCTCACCCGGCATGAAGACGTAGCTGTATCCGCCGCCGAAGCTCGATCGTCCGCTGCCGGGACCGCCTTCGCCGCCGAGCTGGTCGCGGCCCGGCCCTCCGACGAGCTCGTCGTCGTCCGGCCCTCCGATCGCGGCACCGCCTCCGCCGTCGGTCGCGAGGACGTCGCGGCCGTGGCCTCCGTACAGGCTCTCGCTGCCGGGCCCGCCGGAGATCCGGTCGTCGCCGCGGTCTCCGAAACCGCGCTCGGCGAGCCTGTCGGGGTTCGGGCCGAGGCAGATCAGGTCGGCGCCCTCGCCGGCGTGGACGACGTCGTTACCGCCCAATGCGGCGATGACGTCGCGGCCTCCGGTCCCGTTGAGCTTGTCCCTCTTGTTCGTACCGACGATAGTGGCGCGCTCACCCAGGCAGTAGTGCACGGCTGCGGCCGACGACGGCGCGGCGACCACGCCGGCCGCGACGGTGAGCGCCGCCGCGAGTCCCAGCGCGCAGGCGCCCTTCGACAGCGTGGCTTTCATGGCAAGTGCTCCTCTCAACTGGCTTTCGAAGGACATCGTCATCCAAAGCACCGGCGCCGTCTGTAAAGAAGTGAGCGGACGCCGGCGCAGCCGCTCTCTACGCTGCGGACACAGGGACCAGTCGAGGAGGCAATGGATGCGCCGGATCGGAATAGCCGCCGTGGCCGCGGCCGCGTTGGTGGGCGGGCTCGTGGCGCCGCCGGCGCACGCCGCGTGGACGTGCTTCGGGAAGGCCGCCACGATCGTGGGGACGGACCGCGACAACACCATCAAGGGGACGCCCAAGCGCGACGTGATCTGGGCGGGCCTCGGCAGCGACACGGTCTACGGCCGCGGCGGCAACGACCTCATCTGCGGGGGATCGGGCGAGGACCGCGGGCTCTACGGCAACAAGGGCAACGACAAGATCGACGCCGGCACCAGCGAGCGCGCGACCCTCGTCTACGGCGGCGCCGGCGACGACCTCCTGTACGAGGAGCCGGGCGGCGGCGACGGCCAGGAGATGTACGGCGGGCCGGGTGACGACGTGCTGAAGGCCGGGGACTCGAACGGGACCTACCTCGACGTCCTCGACGGCGGTCCCGGCGACGACGTCATGGAGCAGGGCGGAGGCGAAGGGGTCTTCTACGCGGGTCCCGGCAACGACGTCATCTGGGGGGGCGCCGGGAGCGGCGACCGCGACGAGCTGAACGTCACGAAAGCGCCGCGCGCCGTCGACATCGACATGGGCGCGGCCACGATGCGCGGTTGGGGCAAGGACGAGCTCGCGGAGATCGAGATCGTGATCGGGACGAGGTTCGACGACACGATCTCCGGCGACGAGGATCGCAACGTCATCATCGGCGCCGAGGGAGACGACACTCTGTCCGGAGGCGCGAGTCGCGATTGCATCCTCGGCGGCGCCGTCGAGTACTGGAACAGGTGCTACTTCCCCTACGAGATCGAGCCCGGCAGCGGCGACGACGTCCTCTCCGGGGGCGACGGAGACGACGATCTCACCGGAGGCGACGGCAACGACCGCTTCACCGGAGGCAACGGTTCCGACACCGCCTGGTTCGGGGCCTCGCTTGCGCCGGTCGCCGTCGACCTCGGCGCCGGGACGGCGACGGGCGACGGAGTGGACACGCTCGACGTCGAGGGCGTCGTCGGGTCCGCCTTCGCCGACACGCTCACGGGCTCTCCCGGCCCGGACTTCCTCCACGCGGGCCAGAGCCGCGTCTCGCGCGGCGATGTCCTGAGGGGGCTCGGCGGTGACGACACGCTCGGCGTCCAGTACGACACCGACGCGGACGGAGGCGCCGGCCGGGACACCGCGTCCTACGCGCTCACCTTCTTCGACGGCGTCACGACCGTCGACCTGCGCGACGATTCCGACTCGCTCGGGAACACGCTCACCCAGATCGAGAACGTGTACGGCCAGGGTCACAACACCATGACGATCCACGGCGACGACGGGGCGAACACGCTCACCGGCACCGGAGGCAACGACGAAATCTACGGCTACGACGGGGACGATCACCTTCGCGGCGGGTACGGCGACGACCTGCTCGACGGGGGGCCGGGCAACGACACCCTGGACGGAGGACCCGCGCAGCACGGGGGGAACGACACCTGCGTCAACGGCGAGACCGTGACGAACTGCGAGGAGTGAGGGCAGAACGCGAGAGAGGCCGCCCGAAGAC
>JALZEG010000011.1 GCA_030862185.1 Actinomycetota bacterium | reverse complement strand
CCTGCGCGAACTCGAGCATGGCCGTCTGCAACGAGGTGGTGAGCACACCGCCGAAGTCGACGACCAGGGCCTGGTAGTGGCTCACGCTCGCGTCGCCTCCAGGGCCCGAGCGGCGAGGGCCGGGACGCCGTGCTCCATCTCCGCGAAGAACGGGTCGTCGGTCATGCCGGTGAGGTGGCGCGCGTACGACCCCTCGAGCAGGATCGCGAGCTTCCACACCGCGAGGACCTGGTACCAGGTCAGGTCGCTCACGTCGCGGCCCGTCCGCCGGGCGTAGCGCTCGACGAGGTCGCGGCGCGACTGAAAGCCGCGGAGTGCCGTGACGCGCGCGGTGCGCGAGAAGACGTCTTCCTCGCCTTCGTCCGCGTCGCGCCAGAACGAGACCATCCAGCCGAGGTCCGCGAGTGGGTCGCCGAGCGTCGACATCTCCCAGTCGAGGATCGCGACGAGACGCGGCGGCGGGCCGTCGGCGAAGACGACGTTGTCGAGCTTGTAGTCGCCGTGCACGAGCGCTGTGTCGCTCTGCGCGGGGCGGTTTCCGGCGAGCCATTCGCCGATCCGCTCCAGGTCCGGGACCGGGCGCGTGAACGGGAGCGTGAGCTCGAGCTGCCCCTTCCAGCGGCGGAGCTGGCGCTCGAGGTAGCCCGCCGGTTTGCCGAAGCCGCCGAGGCCGCACGACGCGGGGTCTACCGAGTGCAGCTCGACGAGGGCGTCGACGAGCTCGGAGCCGACGGAGGCGCGCTCGTCCTCGCCGAGCCACTCCGGCAGCTCGTCGCGAATAACGACGCCGTCGACACGCTCCATCAGGTAGAAGGGCGCGCCGATCACGCCCTCGTTCTCGCACATCAGGACGGGGCGCGGGACCCTCACGGGCGTATCCGCGAGGCCGGCGAGGACCGTGTGCTCCCGCTTCACGTCGTGGGCCGAAGGCAGGAAGGCGCCTGCGGGAGGCCGCCGCAGGACCCAGCGCGACGACCCGCGGGTCACGAAGAACGTCTCGTTCGAGTGGCCCGCCTGGTGGCGCTGCACGACCAGCTCGCCGTCGCCGGGCAGCACCTGGGACAGGTGCGACCCGAGGGCGGCGGGATCGACGAGTTCCATCGGGGGCAGAGGCTACTCTCGGCACGATGACCCGCGCGTTTCGTGGCGGATCGCCGAGGCGATCCGTCGTGCGCCTCGCCGTCGTTGCCGCCGCGGTCGCGGGGACGGCCGCGTGCGCCCCCGAGCCGGCCGGCGAGCAGGGGGCCGCGGTGAAGGACCTCTACGACGTCTTCTTCTACGTCGCCGCGGGAGTGTTCGTCGTCGTCGCGGGCCTGATCGGCTGGAGCATCGTCCGCTTCCGCAAGAAGCCGGGCGACGACGCCGAGCCCCCTCAGTTCGGGCACAACCTCGCGCTCGAGATCACGTGGTTCGCGCTCCCGACGGTCATCGTCGTCGTGCTGTTCGTGCTGTCGGCGGGCGCGCTGCAGGACGTGAACGACGAGGAGGCCGCGCCGGTCGTGACGGTCCGCGTCGAAGCGTTCCAGTGGGGATGGCGCTTCGCCTACGAGGGCGAGGCGGTCGCGATCGAAGGGCTTCCCGAGGATCCCGCGCGAATCGTCCTGCCGGTCGACGAGCCCGTGCGGTTCGACCTCCGCTCGCGCGACGTCGTCCACTCCTTCTACGTGCCGCGCTTCCTGATCAAGCGCGACACGATTCCGGGGGAGACGAACCGGATCGACTACGTGATCCGCGAGGAGGGAACCTACGACGGCAAGTGCGCCGAGTTCTGCGGCGTGCTGCACGACCGGATGCCGTTCACGATCGAGGCCGTGCCCGTGGAAGAGTTCGAACGGTGGCTCGACGACCAGCGCACGGAGAACGAAGATGCCGGCATCTGAGGCCGTAGCCGTTCCCCACGCCGAGCCGCGCGGGCTCGTCGCGTGGCTGACGACGACCGACCACAAGCGGATCGGGCTGCTCTACCTGTGGAGCGCGATGGTCTTCTTCGTCGCCGGCGGGATCATGTCGCTGCTGATGAGGGCCGAGCTCGCGCAGCCCGGCCTCCAGCTCCTCGAACGCGAGACCTACAACCAGCTCTTCACCATGCACGGCACCGCGATGATCTTCTTCTTCGCGACGCCGGTCGCGGTCGGGCTCGCGAACTACCTCGTCCCGTTGCAGATCGGCGCACCAGACGTCGCGTACCCGCGGCTCAACGCGTTCACGTTCTGGCTCTTCCTCGCGGGTGCCCTCACCGCGTTCTCCGGGTTCCTGACGGCCAGCGGCGCGGCGGCGGTCGGATGGACGGGCTACGCGCCGTTGAGCGAGGCGACGTACTCGCCGGGGGCGGGCGTCGACCTCTGGATCGTCGGGTTGCTGCTGGCGGGGACGTCGTCGATCCTCGGCGCGGTCAACCTCCTCGCGACGATCTTCGGGATGCGGGCGCCGGGCATGACGATGTTCCGGGTCCCGATATTCACGTGGAACATCGTGGCCATCTCGGTCCTGATCCTCTTCTCGTTCCCGGTGCTGTCGGCGGCCCTGGCGGCGCTGTTCGTCGACAGGAACTTCGGCGCCCACTTCTTCGACCCGAGCCAGGGCGGGAACCCGATCCTGTGGCAGCACCTCTTCTGGTTCTTCGGGCATCCCGAGGTCTACATCGTGATCTTGCCGTTCTTCGGCGTCGTCACCGAGATCGTCCCGGTCTTCTCGCGCAAGCCCGTCTTCGGCTACAAGGGCTTCGTCTTCGCGACGCTGCTGATCACCGCGTACAGCTTCTCGGTGTGGGCGCACCACATGTTCACGACCGGCGCCGTCAGCAGCCTGTTCTTCGCGACGACGTCGTTCCTGATCGCGATCCCGACTGGGGTGAAGTTCTTCAACTGGATCGCGACGATGTGGCGAGGGAAGCTCACCTTCGAGGCGCCGATGCTGTTCTGCACCGGCTTCTTCTTCATGTTCCTGATCGGGGGGATCTCGGGCGTGTTCCTCGC
>JALZEG010000262.1 GCA_030862185.1 Actinomycetota bacterium | reverse complement strand
AAGGCCTCCTGCGCGGCGGGCAACGCCATCGTCCCGACGTCGCCGCCGTTCAGGAGGGAGATGCCCGGCCCCCCCACCAGCCCGGTGACCTCGAGGGGGACCGAGCCGGAGGGCGTCTCCGCGTCGATGGTCTCGCCGATCCCGACGCCGAGACCGTCGGCCACCTGCTGCGACAGCACGAGCCCCGTCCCCGCCGAGCCCAGCGTCCCCTCGATCGCGACGCGCCCGGTCTCGCCGAGGCCGCTCGGGAACAGCGTGAGGAAGTCGGGACCGACCCCGAGGACCATGGTGTCCGCCTCGCCCTCCGGCGCCGTCAGGTGCGCGGTCGTGCGAGCGACCGGAACCGCCACGTCCACGCCGTCGACCGACTCGATCGCGTCGACGGCCTCCATCGGAAGGCCGGTCTCGTGCGCGGAAGCGACCTCGATCTCCGCGGCGCCGGCCAGGTTGCGGATCGATTCGCGCACCGACGACAGCAGCGTGCTGTTGATCACGGTGATCGACGTGACGAGCGCGACCCCTGCCGCGATCCCTCCCACCGTCAAGGCCGTGCGCAGACGCTTCTCGACGAGGTGGCGCGCGTTGACGCGCCGGAGGAACGCGAGCAGCCCCTTCACGCCCCGTCTCCGAGGATGCACCCGTCGGCCAGGCGGACGACGCGGTCCGCGTAGTCGGCGGTCCTGGTGTCGTGCGTGACCAGCACGATCGTCTGCCCGCGGTCGGCGGTCGTGCGCAGCAGCTCGAGGATCCCCTCGCCGGTCGCGGAGTCGAGGTTGCCGGTCGGCTCGTCGGCGAGCACGACCGCCGGGCTCGTGACGAGAGCGCGCGCGAGCGCGACGCGCTGCTGCTCGCCACCCGACAGCTGCGAGGGCCGGTGGCCGGCGCGTTCCGTGAGACCCACGGTCCCGAGCGCGTCCCGAGCGCGGTCAAGCGCCGCGGGATCGCCGTCGAGCAACAGCGGGAACCCGACGTTCTCGGCGGCGGTCAGCGTCGGCAGCAGGTTGAAGAACTGGAGGACGAAACCGAGGTGGCGGCGGCGTATGAGCGCGAGCTCCTCGTCCGGCAGCAAGGACAAGTCGCGCCCCTGCAGCAGGACGCTCCCGGCATCGGGTCGGTCGAGCCCGCCGGCGACGTGGAGCAGCGTCGACTTGCCCGAGCCCGAGGGTCCGGTGATCGCGAGGAACTCGCCGCGCGCGACGACGAGGTCGACGCCGCGCAGCGCGTGGACCGCCTCGGCCCCCGACGAGTAGGTGCGAACGATCCCGCGCGCCTCGATCACGGCCTCCGTCATGCCCCCATCGTGGCCCATCCGGGGGGAGGGACGATCAGCTAGCGCGCTTGTTCGCCACGAGGTCGGCCCTCTCCGCGCCTTCCGTTACGGAATCCGTCACGGGGAGCGCGAGAAGGGCCCCCGACTAGTGATCGTGCGCGTGGCCGTCGGACGCTCTCGCCTTCACCGTCTTCGACGTCGACCCCGTCACCAGCCCGATGTCCAGGCGCTCGCCGCGGTCGATCGTGATCGGCATGCTCGTCGCCGCGCCGTTCGCCCGGATCGTCAGCGTGTACGAGGCCTTCTTCTTCGACCACGGGCTCGTGCTCGGCCCGACGTGCCACTCGAAGCGGCCGCTCTTGTCCGCCGCCAGCGTGTACTTCAGCTTCTCGACGACGAACTTCTCGCCGATCGGGTTGCCGTTCGACAGCGGCACACGCATCGTCTTCGTGAGCGTCAGCTTCGCCCCGCCCGGCGCCCGCCCGGTGATCACCGAGTGGTACCTCGGATTCGCGGCGGCCTGGAACATGACCGTGAAAGCCTTCGACACCTCGTCGTGGTGCTGCGCCACGAAGGTGCCGTACGGCGGGTGGAAGCCCTGGGTCCCGTGCTCGATCGTGAAGCCGACCGCGCCCATCACCGCGTACGCCCAGTCGTCGGTCGTGCCGGTGGTCGGGTACCCGACGCTCCCGTTGTTCCGGTAGCCGAGGGCGTCGGCCATCTTCTGCCCGAGCGCCTCGAGCATGGCGTCCTCGGGCGCGTCGCCGCCGCCGGCCCGCAGCACGGTCGACTGGTAGGTGTGGTTCGTGATGACGCCGGTCACGTTGCGGCCGAGGACGATGTCGCGGACGTTCTGGGTCTCGGGCTCCGAGAAGGGGGCCGCGCCGCGGTACGTCTGGTCGATCTGACTGCCCGAGGACCCGCCCTGGTTGTCGCCCCACAGGTATGAGTAGTTGCGGTTCGGGTCCACGCCGTACGCGTCGGGGTTCTTCTGCGCCGCCGGGACCGTCACCCCCGTGAGCGATCGCCGGTTCTTGCGCCAGTAGCCCTCGAAGCCGTTGCCCGCCGCGAGGGGGCTCGTACCGCTGGCGACCGTCGGGTGCGCCGACGTCACCGACTCACGCGAGTAGTCGAACCCGTCGACGTTGACGATCGGGACGATGATGATGCGGGCGTTCTTCAGCAGCCTCGTAACGACCGGGTCCTTGCCGAACTTCTCGGCGAGGTAGTGGGCGTAGATCATCGTGAACTCGGACGCCGGCCACTCGCGGGCGTGATGCAGCGCGTCGAGGTAGAAGATCGGGCGGCCGTCGTCCCTCGACTTGACGTTCGCCGCCATCTCGAGGCCGTACACGGTGCGGCCCTCGAGCGAGGGGCGCTTCATTTCGAGCAGCTTCACGAACGACTTGTTCTTGTCGGCGAGCTCCTGCATCTCCGCGTTGTAGTCGGCGAGATGCCGGTAGTCCGTGCGGTCCGGCCCCGGCTGCTCGACCCGGACGTCGTCGCTCGCCGCCTCGAGAGCGCGGTCGCGCGCAACGACGTCCTCGACCACGACCTCGTAATCGAGACCCAGCGAGTCGAGCTCGGCGAGGTCGCCCGGCCACAGCAACAGCTCGATCTCGTTCGGGCCGTGGTTGTGGGTCTCGTCGAAGTTGCCCATCAGGTACGCGGCGTCCTCCGGCGAGTCGACGTGCACCCGCACGAGCGAGAGCACGGACGCGTCGGTGCGGCCGAGAGGCGTGAAGGCGGCGACGAGCAGGGATACGAGCGCGGTGACGATGAGCTTTTTCATGGGATGGGACTTCGCCGTCCCCGCGGCACTTCCTCCCGGTCTCAGCCCACGCCGCGCCGGGCGGCGAGCGCCGCCAGCTCCGCCCGGCTGGAGACGCCGAGCTTGCGGAAGACGTTCTTCATGTGCGTCTTCACGGTCTGGGCGGAGACGTACAGACGGCCCGCGATCTGCGGGTTCGTGAGACCCTCCGTCACGAGCCTCACCACCCTCAGCTCGGCCTCGGTCAGCGAGTCCCAGCCCCGCGGGGCCGTCATGAGACGTACTGCGACTTCGAGGACCCTTCCCCCACGGCTCGAGCTCCTAGAACGGCGACGAGAAAGCTGTTCGAGCTCTGTTCTACTACCGCTGTAGTTGGAGACGCAAGCTCTGGCCTGAAGAGGCCACGAGCGCGTCAGGAGCCGGAGTGCTTCTCCGACTTGTGCCGGTACATCGCGGCGTCGGCGGCGTCGAGGAGGTCGTCGAAAGTCGAGGGTCGCGCCGGGTCGAGGTGCGCGACGCCGACGCTGAACGACAGCTCGTAGGGCCGCTTCCCCGCCGCGTTGTGCGCGCCGACCGCTCGCTCGATCCGCGCGATCGCCGCACGGTCCTGGCCCTCGTTGCCGCCGGTCAGCACGACGCAGAACTCGTCCCCGCCGATGCGCGCGATGAAGTCCGACTCCCGCAGGCTCCCCGTGAGGATCCGCCCGAAGTCGACGAGGGCCCGGTCGCCCTCCGCGTGCCCGTGCGTGTCGTTGATCGACTTCATGTGGTCGACGTCGATGTAGACGAGCGAGAGCACACGGTCGGCGCGGACGGCGAGCTTCGTGAGCGCGTCGACGACGTGCAGCAGGCCGCGGCGGTTGTGGAGGCCGGTGAGGTCGTCGCGCAGCGCCGCCTCCTGCGCCTGCTGCTCCTTCTCCCGCAGCGCGCGCTCCGTCCGCTTGCGCGTCGTGACGTCGGTGAACGCCGCGATCGCGTACTTGATGCCGCTGGTGGCGTCGTAGACGGGAGTGCCCCAGACCTGGAGCACGATCGTCCCGTCGGGGCGGCGGATCTCGATGTCCTCGACGACGGACGACTCCCCGCGGAGCGCACGGAAGACAGGCCTCCGCTCCGGCGGGTATTCGTGCTCGGTCCCTGCGAGGTAGGCACGGTAGGTCTCGTTCAGGTCGCCGGACCCCACCCCGGCGTCCACGCCTTTGCCGAGGAGCTCTACGGCAGCGGGATTGGCATAGCAAGGCCGGCCTTCCGTATCGACGACCAGGATCGCGATCGGAAGGTTCTGGACGAGCTCCTCGAAATCGACGCCGGGCGGAGCCTGCCGCGACGTCTGCTTGCCCCGGTCCCCCATTCGGGCGATTGTAGAAGACCCCGCGCCCGATTTGGACGTATTCGGCCGCCCGTAGGCGTCCGACGGCCGCCGGTGTTCAGCGTCTGGCACCTGCGAGGCTTGAAGCTCGTGGAGCTCGACTTCGATCCGTGGCGGCCGTGCAGCCCTACGCGGTCGTGCATCTGTGGGCGAGCCTCAGCGGCTAGGCTCGGCCCATGTGCAGGAGCATCAAGACCCTCAGGGGCACGGAGCGCGCGAGCGACGAGGAGATCGAAGCCGCCGCTCTGCAGTTCGTCAGGAAGATCAGCGGTTATCGCCAGCCGTCGCGCGCCAACAAGGAGGTGTTCGACAAGGCCGTCAGCGACGTCGCCGAAGCTGCGCGCGACCTGCTCGACGACCTCGTGACGCCGGCGCGCGCGGGCTAGCGGTCTTCCGACAGTCGTCGTTCCCGGCGCGCCCGCCGAGCGCGCCCAGACCAGGAGGTGACCGTTGGCTTCTCTGCTCGTCCACATCACGCACGGTCCCGAGACGCCCTCGCAGGCCGCTCTGGGGATGCTCGTAGCCCGCACCGCGCTGGACGAGGGCCACGACGTGACGGTCTTCCTCGCCGCCGAAGGGGTCAACATGATCCGCGACTCGGTGCTGGACTCGACGCAGGGAGTCGGGCTCGGGAGCACGCGCGAGCACTTCGACGCGATCGCGTCCGCCGGGGGCCGCTTCTACGTGTCGAAGATGTCGTCGATGGCGCGCGGCGTGGCCGAGGGAGACCTCGACGGGAAGCCGGCGCAGTTCGCGACGCCGAGCGACCTCGTGCGGGTCACGCTCGAGAGCGACCGCGCCCTCACCTACTAGTCGCGCACCCTCTCTGCGCCGATCGAGGCGGCGAGCCCGTCCGCATCGGCGAGGAGGTCACGCGCGCGGCGCAGCGCGGCCCTGAGGATCTCGGGCTGCTCGACGCCCGCGGTGCGGGCGCCCGTGAGCTCGTAGGCGAGGTCGTCGAGGATGGTCTCGAGCTCGCGCTGCTGGTCCCCGCGGCGTGCCATGGCGACAGCATGACCTACGGGACGGGCGGCGAGATCCGATATCCGTTTGGTTATAGTAGCTGCCATGACCGGCGGAAGCGTCGTCCGAAGGGCCCGGCAGCGGGCCGGGATCTCGCAGGCCGAGCTGGCGCGCCGCCTCGGGACGAAGCAGCCGGTCGTGGCGCGGTGGGAGTCCGGGGCGAGGGTCCCGTCGCTCGAGAGCGTCACTCGCGCCGTGGAGGCGTGCGGCCTGGCGCTGGACGTGGCGGTCGTCGAGCGCGACGAGGGCGAGGAGGCGCTGCTGCGCGAGTGGCAGGCGCTGTCGCCGGCTGAGCGACTGCGCCGCAACGAGCAGATGCTGGAGACGGAAGCGTGGCTGCGCCGCGCTCGTCGCGTCGAATCGGCGACACACGACCCTTCTGCGCGCGAGGGCACGGGAGAATGATCAGCTCTCGCCCCGCCATGCCCTAGGAGGGACCTTGGACTACCGGCACCTCGGCCGCAGCGGGCTCGAGGTCTCGCGGCTCTGTCTCGGCACCATGAACTTCGGCCCCGAGACGTCCGAGCCCGACTCGCACGCCATCATGGACCGCGCCCTCGAGCTCCGCGTCAACTTCTTCGACACCGCGAACGTCTACGGGTGGAAGAAGGGCGAGGGCGTCACCGAGCAGATCGTCGGCCGGTGGTTCGCGCAGGGCGGCGGCCGTCGCGAGAAGACCGTCATCGCGACGAAGCTCTACGGCTCGATGAGCGACTGGCCGAACGACACGTTCCTCTCCGCGAGGAACATCCGCCACGCGTGCGAGGGGTCGCTGCGCCGCCTGCAGACCGATCACATCGACCTCTACCAGATGCACCACGTCGACCGGAAGACGCCGTGGGACGAGATCTGGGAGGCGATGGAGGTCCTGCGCGCGCAGGGGAAGATCCTCTACGTCGGGTCGAGCAACTTCGCCGGCTGGCATATCGCCACGGCGCAGGGGGCCGCGCAGCGGCGCAACTTCACGGGTCTGATCTCGGAGCAGTCGATCTACAACCTCGCGACTCGGGCGGTCGAGCTCGAGGTCCTGCCCGCGTGCGTCGACTTCGGTCTCGCCGTCATCCCGTGGAGCCCCCTCCACGGCGGCCTCCTCGGCGGCGTGTTGCGCAAGGAGCGAGAGGGCAAGCGCCGCCGCACGGGCCGCGCGCGCGACGCCCTGGAGGCGCGGCGTCCGCAGATCCAGGCGTACGAGGACTACTGCGAGGAGCTGGGCGAGGAGCCGGCGACAGTCGCGCTCGCGTGGCTATTGCACCAGCCCGCGGTCACCGCGCCGATCGTCGGCCCGCGCACGATGGAGCAGCTCGACGATTCGCTGCGCGCGCTGAAGGTGACCCTGGGACCGGACGAGCTGGCGCGGTTGGACGAGATCTGGCCGGGCCACAAGACGGCGCCGGAGGACTACGCCTGGTGAGCCGTCAGTCCTCGCACCCGACGCCGTCGTTGTCCGCGTCGAGCCCGTAGGGGTCGGATCCCGTCACCTTCACGGTCCCGTAGACGTACTTCGGGCCATCGCCGCTGCCGCCCGCGCAGTCGTAGTCCTTCGCGGGGTGCAGACACGGCTTGTAGCCCTTCTTGCAGTGCTTGCCCTTGTTGTGCGCCGACGCCGTCGGAACGACACCCATCGACAGCGCAGCCACGAGCGCGAGGCACGCGCAGGCCAGCTTCTTTCGAATCGTCACGCCGATCATCCCCCTCTTCGTCCGGTTCCCGCGACACGACGATAGGGGCGGAAGTCACCGGGGCACATACGCAAACGAGGAAGCCGACCGGGAGGTGGCCGTGATCGCGGAGTCGCTGGACGCGCAGGAGCTCGACGAGATGTGGTCGGCAGAGGACCCTTCGATCCGCCACCGGAGCAGCTGGCCCGCGTGGGGCGGTGCCGGCTCCGACGGCGCCGCGTGCTACTTCGAGGTCCCGCCCGGCTGCAGCCTCGGAGCGCACGTCCACGACGCGGAGGAGCAGGTGGTCGTCCTCGACGGCGTGGCGACGGCGCGCATCGGAGCCGCCGAGACGAGGGTGGAGGCGCCGGCGCTGGTGGTGATGCCGCGAGGTGCGACGCACGACCTGCGCAACGAGGGGCCGGGGACGCTGCGGGCCGTCGGCTACTTCCCGGCGCCGAGCGTGACGACGACGTTCGCGACGAAGATGGAGCCGCAGGGATCGAAGACCGCGGGAACGCCCGACCGCGCCGGCTAACGCGCTACCGGGCGTCGAGGTAGGGCGCCAGCGCACTCTGCAGCTCTCGCTGCCGCGCGACGTCCTTCACGTGGATCTCACCTGTCTTGCGATCCAGGTGGCCGAGGGTCGATCCGGCCGCGTCGTTGACGTAGACGCGGTCTTGGCCGAATCGCTTCCACACGCTCGCGGTGACCGCGGGACCGCCGGCCGCAGCGCGCAGTGCCGCAACCGGCTCGGTCCAGACACGGGTGGATCGCGCCGCGGTGTAGATGCGGCTGGCAATGGCTCGATCGAGCGCCTCGGGACGTGTCTCGAACCAGCGCGGGACGTCGTCTGCCGCGAGGACGTGGACGCCCTCCGGCTGCTCCACGACCTCGACCGAGGGGGCCAAGACGACGATCACCGGCGCGACCGGGACGGGGGCCCCGACCGCGATCGTTAGCCGCTCTGCAACGCGCGCCGCCTCGTCGCGAGCGACGTGGAGGCACGGATCCGGGAAACCACCGACGAGGAACGCGCCCTTGTCGACGCGGACCCTGCCCCCGAGGTTCTTCGTGTTGATCGCGAAGACGCCGCCCAGGCCGATCACGAGATGGTCGACGTTCCGGCCGCGCTCACCTAAGGGACGGTCGTGCAGCGGCATCCACAGATCCCGGGACAGCTTCGCCAGCTTCCTCGCCACTAGCTCTTCGCCCTGGGCACCCTTCTCCCACGAACGGCCGGGGGCCTGGCTGCCGAGGAGAAGACGCGCCAGCCACCGCACCAGCGGGTTGTCGGGCTGCTCGGACGCGGCCTTCCGGCGCGCGCTGCCGCCGGCCGTCCCCAGGGGGTGGTCCCGGTACTCCGTCTTCATAGGGGACTAGTTCGGCGACGACAATGTGCCCCTTGAGCAAGGGATGTACTTTTCGTAACCCTCCGCGGCTAATGGCCGTCGAGGCCGCGTTTACCCTCCGACGGACACGCTCTGACGAACGAACGTTCCTCGACTGGCTGCAGCGCAGATAATCGTGCGATGGCATCCCGCGACCTGACGTGGCAGCCGACGCTGTTCGACGCGGACGCGCCGGCCTTCGACGCGTCGTTCTCGAGGGTCGAACGGATCTACCTCGACCCGGCTGCGTGGGTCGACTACGCCCCCGAGTGGGTGAGCGGCTCCGACGAGCTGTTCGCCCAGGTCCTCGAGGACCGTGACTGGGGACAGCGCTCGCGCCGCATGTACGACGACAGGGTCGTCGAGCCGCGCCTGACCGCGCCGTGGAACGCCCGTTCGGGCGAGGAGCTGAAGCCGCCGATCCTCGAGGACGTCCGCGTCGCGTTGTCGGAGCACTACGGCATCGAGTTCGACTCCGTCGGCTTCAACCTCTACCGCGACGGCCGCGACAGCGTGGCCTGGCACGGTGACCGCATAAAGAAGGAGATCGAGGAGCCGCTGGTCGCGCTCGTGTCGCTGGGCGAGCCGCGCCGCTTCCTGCTCCGGCCGAAAGGCGGCGGCAAGTCGCGCGCCTTCATGCTCGGACGCGGCGACCTCCTCGTCACCGGCGGCAAGACGCAGCGGACGTGGGAGCACAGCGTCCCGAAGGTCGCGCAGGCGGGCCCCCGCATCTCTCTCGCGTACCGGCACGGCCTCGACCCGGGCGCCTACGCGCACAAGAAGCAAGAGGGCCGCCCCGAATAGGAGCGGCCCTCTCTACGGACTACGGAAACTCGTTGCTACGGCAGACCGGGGACCGGCGCCGGCCACGGGACGATCTGCCCGTTCGCGGGTGTCCCCACCAGCGTCGCGCGCGTCCCGGCCATGATCCCGATGCCGTCGCGCATCAGGGCGTCGACCCAGATGTGGGTGATGATGCCGGCGGCCTCCATGTTGTCGCCGACCGCGTCTCCGAGCAGGGTGTTCGCACCCGATCCGGAGTCGCCCGGCACGATCGCACCGCTGAACATGAAGTGGTTCGACCGCCACGAGATCGCCTCGCCGACGCGCGGCGTGCCGCCTGCACCCACGCCCGCGCCGTGACCGTAGTGCGCGATCGTCTGCGCCAGGGCCGGGTTCGGCGTCACCGACACCTGCGGCCGGAACAGGTTGTTCCCCTGGAACGAGACGCCGGCGACGTCGCCGGTCGAGTCGAAGCGTCCGCGCGGCCCGCCCCAGAAGCACATCGTCGGCGTGACGAGTCCCTGGAACGCGGGGTCGATGTCGATCAGCGCCCAGTCCCGCCCGAGGCCGCCGTCACCGGTGCTGTGCGCGTAGCGGCCGAAGTCCAGGAGCACCACGCCGGTCGCGTCCGCCCGGTTGCCGAACCCGGCGATCACCGTGGCGACGTCGCCGTTGTTCCCGCAATGACCAGCCGTGCTGATGTCGTAGCTGCCCGCCGAGCCGTACGCGTGGGCGAGGCTGCACCAGCCGATGCTGTTGCTCGTGACGGTCAGGAGCAGCGCGCCCGGCCTGATCCCGAGGCAGCCGGTGCCGGCGAAGCTCGCAGCCTGCGGAAGCGACGCCTTCACCTCGGCCTCGAGCTCTTCCAGCGGAACGTCGACGTAGCGTCCGTCGTTCGTGACGAGGGTCGGCTGCGAATAGTCGCCCTTGCGCAGGACGTCCGCCGGAGGCAGCCCTACCCTGGCGAGCTGAGCGTCGGTCAGCTCCATCTCCATCGTCGCCCACGTGCCGTGCTCGTGCGTCTTCAGGAGCTTGTCGATCCATCGGTCGCGCAGGTCGCACAGAGCCTTCTCGTCGACGGTGAACTCCGTCAGCTCGAGCTTCGCTCCAGCCGCCTGTGCGTGGTTGGCGGACAGGACCCCCCCTAACACCGCCAGCACCAGAACGATCCGGGCACACTTCCGCATGGGCTCTCCTCTCGGTCGGCTTGCGCGGCTGCCGGTCAATAAACAGCGCTCACTGCTGCTTCTCCTCGGGGCCGCACGGTCCTGCCCCTTTTGCGACGCTTGTTTACCGACGGCACCGACAAGGTAAACAAGCAGATTCGAAGAGTCTTCGGGTGCGCGCGAACAGATAACAGTTGATGCTGAGCGTGAGCACGGGAGCGCGACACGCGTCTGCTTGCTACGCAATCGTTGCTAGCGTCGCGGGATGCAGCCCATCGATCCCGCGCGCTTCCGAGAGGTGCCCACGCTTACCGGCGTCGAGGCCGCCCGCCGCGCCGGCGTCGACCACGCGTTCGCCAAACGCGTCTGGCTGACGCTCGGATTGCCCGACGTCCCCGACGACGAAGTCGAGTTCGACGCCAGCGACGTCGAGGTTCTCCAGGCGCTGAAGCTGATACTCGACCAGGGCTACCCGCGGGACGACATCCTCGAGGTCGCGCGCGCCTACGGGCATGGGATGTCGCGCGTCGCGCACGCCGAGGTGCGCGTGTTCAACAAGGTCTTCCTCGCGCCGCTGCGCGAGGAGACGTCCGACGACGACGCGCTGGTGGAACGCCTCGAGAGCGTCGTCCCGGTGCTCCTCGACCTCCTGGGAAAGCTGCTCGACCGCGTCCACCGCCGTCATCTCGCGATCGTGCTGCAGGAGGTCACCGCCGTTCGCCACACCGGGCCTACGGAGACGCGCGCCGCGGGGTTCGTCGACCTGGTGGACTTCTCCCGCGTGACGCAGGAGCTGGAGGGCGAGGACCTCGGCGACCTCGTGACGCGCTTCGAGTCGATGGCGATCGAGACGTGCGTGGCCGGCGGCGCGCACGTCGTCAAGATGATCGGCGACGCGGTCATGCTCGTCGCGCCCGACGCGGCCACGGCTCTGCGTGTTGCGCTCGCCGTCGTGGCCGCCGTCGAGGAGGACGAGGGGCTCCCGGCCGCGCGGGCCGGCCTCGACTACGGGGAGGTCGTGCCGATGAGCGGCGACTTCTTCGGCCGCCCGGTCAACGTGGCGGCCCGGCTGACCTCGTTCGCGCGTCCCGGGACCGTCGTCGTGTCCGAGGCGCTGAAGGAGGCGGCGGGACCGCTCGACGCGAGCCACATCGGCAGGATCCGCCTGCACAACGTGGGATCGGTGAGGGCCTTCAAGGTCAACTCCCGGCCGTAGGGATACCCAGGTTCCTTACGGGATGGTAGGTTACTCTTACGTAACCGTAGCCGTGCAAGCAAGGAGCCGACCTGTGACACCCACCACCCTGCAAGACCGGCCTCGAACCGCGGCCCCCGCCGAGCCCGAGATCCCGGGCGTGCGGCCGCTCGATCCCAAGATCGCCCGGTTGCAGAGACGGCTCGTCCTCGTCGTGACCGTCGTCCCGTTCGTGGGGTTCCTCGCGGCGGTGTGGTCCCTGTGGGGCACCGGCCTGACCGTGCTCGACGCGTCGCTCTTCCTCGTCACGTACGTCCTGACCGGGCTCGGGGTGACCGTCGGGTTCCACCGTTACTTCACGCACCAGGGCTTCGAGGTGACGCCGTGGCTCCGGGCCGCGCTCGCGATCGCCGGGTCGATGGCGATCCAGGGCCCGGTGATCAGATGGGTCGCGGACCATCGCCGTCACCACGCCTTCTCCGACCAGCCGGGCGACCCTCACTCCCCCCACCTCGACGAGGGGCCGGGCGTCAAGGGCGTCGTCAAGGGTCTGTGGCACGCGCACGTCGGGTGGTTCTTCGACGAGGAGCAGACGTCGGCGCGCAGGTGGGCGCCGGACCTCGTCAAGGACTCGGTCATGCGCAGGATCGACAGCCTCTTTCCCCTGTGGGCGCTCCTCTCGTTCGCGGTCCCGCCGGCCATCGGGTTCGCCGTGACCGGGACGCTGGGCGGGGCCGTCAGCGCGTTCCTGTGGGGCAGCCTGGCGCGGGTGTTCTTCCTGCACCACGTGACGTGGAGCGTGAACTCGATCTGCCACTTCTACGGGCGCCGTCCGTACCGGACGACCGACTTCTCGACGAACAACTGGCTGCTCGCGATCATCAGCTTCGGTGAGTCCTGGCACAACAACCACCACGCGTTCCCGACGTCGGCGGTCCACGGGATCGGCCGCGGCCAGGTCGACCTCACGGGGGGCGCGATCCGGCTCCTCCAGAAGATGCATCTGGTCCGCGACGTCAAGGTCGTCTCGCCGAAACAGCTCGACGCGAAGCGCGTCAGCTGAAAGACGGC
>JALZEG010000258.1 GCA_030862185.1 Actinomycetota bacterium | reverse complement strand
GCGTAGTGCTGTTCGTGCGAGGACAGTGAGGTCTCGCAGCGCGGGCAGTAGGGGACGACCTTGAAGTCCTCCTCGAGTAGCCCCTTGTCCCAGATCTGCCGCAGCAGCCACCACACGGACTCGACGTAGTCCTTGGACATCGTCCAGTAGGGGTCGGCGAGGTCCAGCCAGAACCCGATGCGGTCGGTGAGGCGCGCCCAGTCGTCGACGTAACGGGTGACCGACGCGCGGCAGCGCCGGTTGAACTCCTCGACGCCGATCTCCTCTTCGATCTGACGCTTCTGCCTGATCCCGAGCTGCTTCTCGACCTCGATCTCGACGGGGAGGCCGTGGCAATCCCACCCTGCCTTGCGATGGACGTAGTGGCCGCGCATGACCTGGAAGCGGCAGTAGACGTCCTTGAACGCGCGCGGCTCGACGTGGTGGATGCCCGGCTTGTTGTTGGCCGTCGGTGGACCGTCGTAGAAGACCCACTCGGGCGCCCCCTCGCGCACCTCGAGCGTCCGGTGGAACACGTTCCGGTCGCGCCAGCGCGCGGCCACCGCGGCCTCCATCGCGGGCCACGCGACGTGCGGATCGACCGGTCGGTAGGACGGCTTCGGCATGGGGCACAGAGTAGCTTGGCGGTATGTCGATCCCGCCGTGGGTGAGCCTCGGCTTGCCCCGGAGCGCGGTCCGCGTGGTGACCGGTGAGGCAAGCTGGCACAAGCGGATCCAGGTCTCCGGGATGTCGCCGGAAGAGGTGTCTGTAGCCGTGGACTGTGTGCTATCGTCCCGCGCCCATGAGCCCGGCGAAGAAGCCCGCTAAGAAGGACACGGCGCGCTCGAGGAGCGCTTCCGCAGGCGGGTCCCGCACCGGGAAGACCGCGGCCAAGAAGACCGCCGCGAAGAAGTCGACCGCCAAGAAGACCGCGGTGAAGAAGACCGCGAAGAAGAAGACGGTCGCCCCCAAGAAGACGACGGCGAAGAAGACCGCGGCCAAGAAGACGCCGGCGAAGAAGACGACCGTCAAGAAGACGACCGTCAAGAAGACGACGAAGAAGACCGCCGCGAAGAAGACGGTCGCCCCCAGGAAGACGACGGCCAAGAAGACCGCCGCGAAGAAGACGACCGCCGCTGCTCCGAAGAAGCCGGTCACCCGTCCGCGGAAGAAGACGACGGCCCCGGCGCGCTCGGGGGCCGCGCCCTCGGCCCCCACCCGGGCGCCGCGGCCCGCGAAGCTCGACAAGAAGCAACTCGCCGCGATCCGCGACCGGCTCATAGAGGAACGGGCGGAGCTGCTCCGTCAGCAGAGCGAGCTCGACGCGGAGGGGACGCGGGGCGAGACGGCGGAGGCCGGCCTCGACGACGACTTCGCCGACGCGGGGACCGCGACGTTCGATCGCGAGCGCGACCTCTCGATCCGCAACAACATCACCGACCTGATCGACCAGATAACGCGCGCGGTCTCGCGCATCGACGAAGGGACTTACGGCACGTGCGAGCGCTGCGGGAGGCCGATCGACGCGGCCCGTCTGAAGGCGTTGCCGCACGCGCTCCTGTGCCTCGACTGCAAGCGCCGCGAAGAACGCGGCCGTTAGGGCCGGCGGAGACCGAGCTGCGGGGCTACCGGCTCCTGGGTGTCGTCGCCGCGCTCGTCGTGGCGATCGACCAGGCGACGAAGACGCTCGCGCTGGAGTCGCTGTCGGACGGCGGCGTCGACCTCTTCGGCGGCTTCGTCACGCTGCGGATCACGATCAACTCCGGCGGCGCGTTCGGCGTCCTCCAGGGGGTGCCCGGGTTCTTCCTCCTCGCGACGATCGGGATCATCGTCGGGATCCTGCTGTGGGCCCGGAACGTCGAGCACCGCGCCTGGCTCACTGCCTTGGGGCTCGTGCTCGGCGGAGGTCTCGGCAACGTGATCGACCGCGTCGTCCGGGACCACGGCGGCGTCGTCGACTTCGTCGACCTGCACTGGTGGCCGGTGTTCAACGTGGCCGACGCGTGCATCGTCACCGGCGTCGGCCTGCTGCTCCTGTTGAGCGCGCGCGGGGAGAAGGAGGAGTGAAGGACGTCGCCTTCTCCGCCACCGCGGACGAGGCGGGGACGCGGCTGGACGTCGCGGTCGCGAAGCACGCGGCGGTGACGCGGGGCCTGGCGCAGGCCGCGATCAAGGAAGGGACCGTGACGGTGGGGGGCCGCGCCGTGAGGCCGAGCCATCGTCTCGAAGAAGGCGAGTCCGTTCGCGGGTCGGTCGCGGTGCCGACCGTCGAGCTTCCCCAGGGTGAGGCGATCGACCTCACGCTCCGGTACGACGACGAACGCGTGCTGGTCGTGTCGAAGCCCGCGGGCCTCGTCACGCACCCCGCGCGCGGGCACTCGTCGGGGACGCTGGTGAACGCGCTGCTGGGGCTGGGCGTCCCGCTGGCGAGCGCGACGTCGATAAGGCCGGGGATCGTGCACCGGCTCGACAAGGACACGTCGGGGCTGCTGCTCGTGGCGAAGGACGACGACGCGCAGGAGTATCTCGTGGACGCGCTGAGGGGGCGGAGGATCGAGAGGCGCTACCTCGCGCTGGTGCGGGGGCGCCCGCCGGCGGACTCGGGGACGATCGAGGCGCCGATCGGACGGCATCCCGTCAAGCGGCGCCTGTTCGCGGTGGTGCCGGGCGGCCGTCCGTCC
>JALZEG010000234.1 GCA_030862185.1 Actinomycetota bacterium | reverse complement strand
GCGCCAGAGGCCGCGCCGGCGGAACGTCATCGCCGCGCCCGCCGTCGCTGCGGCGGCGATCGGCAATGGCGGCGATCCGCTCGCGCAGACGACCCCGCCGGCGAGCCCCGCGAGCGTCAGCCAGACGCGCGCGAGCCCGGCCACTCAGAGAGACACGTACGGCCGGAGGGACTCGAGGGTCGCCGGGCCGATGCCCGACACCTCCATCAGCTGCTCGATCGAAGTGAAGGATCCGGCCTCGTCGCGGTAGGCGAGGATCGCGGCGGCCGTCACGGGGCCGACGCCCGGGATCGTCTCGAGCGCGGCCGCGTCGGCGGAGTTGAGCGAGACCGCGCCGGGCGACGCCCGCGGCGCGGTCTCCGCTGCGGGCGTCCCCTCGCCGCGCAACAGGACGTCGACCTTCATCCCGTCGGAGAGCGGGGCCGCGAGGTTCAACCCACCGAGGTCCGCCCGCGGCCCCGCGCCTCCCGCCGCTTCGATCGCGTCGGCGACTCGCGCGCCGGAGGGGAGCTCGTAGAGACCGGGTCGCCGCACGGCGCCGGCGACGTGCACGAACAAAGCCGCGCCGGCAGGAGACACGACGGGAGCAGGCGCCGTCGTCGCAGGCGGTGCGACCGCGGCCGCGGGCTTGCGTCCCCACACGAGCAACCCGCCGACGACGAGAGCCGCGACCGCGACGATCACGATCCCCGTGTCGATGCGACGGCCGACGATCTCCTCGAGGCGCGCCCTGATGCCGGCGGGCACGACGACCTCGTTCATGCGCCGACGTTCGCGCCCGCGAGCGCTAGCTCATGTGACCGGCGTCACACCTTCAGCAGATCGGCTCGGAGGTGAGCGGGGGAACGATCCGGTTGTAGAGGTCGCCCCCGCAGTCGACGGTCGGTCCCGGCACGGTCACCTGCTGGCAGGTCGAGCCGCCGGTGTACACGCAGTCCTCGTAAAGAGTCCCCCCGGTGGGGTCGGTGCACACGAAGACGGTGTTCGACGTCCCCACACAGACCGGCGCAGCCTTCGCCGGTGAAGCCAACCCGAAGCTCGCTCCCACTACCGCCAACAGGATCAATGGTCGCCGCATTCTCCCCACTCCTTTGTGGTCGCCCGATTCGGACGGCATCCTCGGGCACGCCTGCCTTGCTGTCAACCCTGACGTTGGTCCGTCTGTCATCATCGGTCGCCATGCAGATACGGCTGGGCGGCATCGAGCCGCGCGACGCACGGCGTTTCCTCGAGGTGACCGAGGCTGCGTTCGGCGCGGGGCTGCCCGACGACGTCTTCGAGGACATCCGCCACACGTTCGAGGCCGGCCGCGCCCTCGCCGCGTTCGACGGGGAGACGATGGTCGGCACCGCGGGCGCGTACTCGTTCCGGCTGACGGTGCCGGGCGGTGAGGTCGACTGCGCGGGAGTGACGATGGTGGGCGTCGTCCCGAGCCACCGGCGCCGCGGCGTGATGTCCGCGCTGATCACGCAGCAGCTGCGCGACATCGCGGAGCGCGGTGAGCCTCTCGCGGCCCTGTGGGCGAGCGAGGACGCGATCTACGGACGGTTCGGCTACGGCGCGGCGACGGTTCAGGCGCTGGTGAACGTTCCGCGCCACCGCGCGACGTTCCTCGACGGCTCGCCGATCGACGGGACGCTGAGGCTGGTCGACAGGGACGAGGCGGTGAAGGTCTTCCCGACGGTCTACGACCGCGTCCGTGTGGAGACTCCGGGGATGTTCCGCCGCTCCGAGCTGTGGTGGCGGCACCGTGTGCTGCGCGACCCGACCCGCGACGAGGAAGGAGGTCCCTTCTTCCGTACGCTGCTGGAGCAAGACGGGGAGCCGGCCGGATACGCCGTCTACAAGGTGCACCATAGGTGGGAGCAGGGCGTGTCGCGCGGGAACGTCGAGCTGCGCGAGGTCATGGCGTCGACGCCGCGTGCGACGCGCGACGTGTGGAAGTTCGTCTTCGGCATCGATCTCGTGGAGTCCGTGCGCTCGACGGGGTTCTTCCTCCCGTACGACCACCCTCTGCAGCTCATGCTCGCGGAGCCGCGCTACCTCGGGTTCCTGCTGTCGAACGGCCTGTGGCTGCGCGTGGTCGACGTCGCGGCGGCGCTGACGGCGCGCCGCTACTCCGGCACCGGGACGATCGCGCTGGAGGTCCGCGACCCGCTGTTCGCGGACAACTCGGGAACATGGTGCCTCGACGTCGACGGGGGCCGGGCGACCGCGTCGAAGACGAGCGGCGACGGAGACGTGGTGCTGGGGATCACGGAGCTGGGGGCGCTCTACCTGGGCCAGTTCACGTTCGCGCAGATGCTGGCGGCGGGGCGCATCGCCGGTACGAGAGATGCGATAGCGCGGGCCGACGACCTGTGGCGCACGCGCGTCGCGCCGTGGTGCGCGGAGATCTTCTAGCGCGCCGCTACCAGCGACACGAGCTTCGGCGGCTTCACGATGATCTTCGCCGGCGGGTTCCCGCCCAGATGCCCGGCCACCTTCTCCGACGCGAGCGCCAGCTCTTTCATCTTCTCCTCGGTCACGTCGAGCGGCACGCGGATCGTGTCGCGCACCTTCCCGTTCACCTGGACGACCATCGTCGTCTCGTCCTCGGCCGCGAGCCCCGGGTCGTAGACGGGCCACGGCTCCTTGTGGATCGACCCCTCGTGGCCGAGCCGGTGCCACTGCTCATCGGTGAGGTAGGGGGCCATCGGAGCCAGTAGCTTCAGCAGCGTCTCGACCAGCTCACGCATCACGCCGGGGTGTCCCCCGCCGACGGTCTTGTAGCGGCCGGCGTTGTTGACGAGCTCCATCAGCCGCGCGATCGCGGTGTTGAAAGCGAACGACTCGTAGTCCTCGGTGACGACCTTGATCGTCTTGTGGATCTGCTTACGCAGCGCGTTCTCGGCGGGACCGATGTGCAGCTCGCCCACCGACACGACGTCGCGGTTCTCCTCGCACAGCCGCCACACCCTTTTGAGCCACGGGAACGTCACACGGCCGATCGCGGTGACTCCCTCCTCGGGCCAGTCGAAGTTCTGCTCGGGGGGGCCGGAGAACAGCATGTAGAGCCGCAGCGCGTCCGCCCCGTACAGCTCGAACGCCTCGGGCGGCTCGACGATGTTGCCGCGCGACTTCGACATCCTCTTGCCGCCCATCTGGACGTCGCCCTGGTTCAGCAACGCGGGGAACGGCTCGGGCACCTCGGCGATGCCCATGTCGACGAGCACCTTCTGCCAGAAGCGCGCGTAGATGAGGTGGAGCACGGCGTGCTCGATCCCGCCCGTGTACTGGTCGACCGGCATCCACGCCTTCCCCTTGGCCGGATCGAACGGCATGGCGTCGTTGTGCGGGTCGAGGAAGCGGTGGAAGTACCACGACGAGTCGACGAACGTGTCCATCGTGTCGGTCTCGCGTCGCGCGGGCGCGTCGCAACGCGGGCACGGCACGTTGACCCACTCCTCCGCGGTCGCGAGCGGCGACGCCTCGTCTTTCGGCATGAAGTCGACGACGTCGGGCAGCTCGACCGGTAGCTGGTCGTCGGGGACCGGGACCTCGCCGCAGCTCGGGCAGTGGATTACCGGGATGGGCGTTCCCCAGTAGCGCTGGCGGCTGATCAGCCAGTCGCGCAGCCGGAAGTTGACCGCGGCCCGGCCCAGGCCCTTCTCGTCCAGCCATTCCGTCACGACCCGCGCCGACTCGGTCACGGGCGTTCCGTCGAAGGGGCCGCTGTCGACGAGGTGGCCGGGACCGACGTACGGGAGCACCGTGTCGCCGTCCTCCGCCTCGACGACCTTCCTGATCTCGAGCCCGTACCTGCTCGCGAACTCGAAGTCGCGGTCATCGTGACCGGGCACCGCCATGATCGCCCCGGTCCCGTAGTCCATGAGGATGTAGTCCGCGGCCCACACGGGCATGCGCTCGCCGTTCACGGGGTTGACCGCGTGGACGCCGAGGAAGATCCCGCTCTTCTCCCGTTCGGTCGAGGCCCGGTCGATCTCGCTCAACCGACCGACCTCGTCGCGGAACCGCTTCAGCTCGCCGCTGCGGCCCCCCGCGTCCGCCATCTTCTCGGCGAGCGGATGCTCCGGCGCGATCGCGAAGTACGTCGCGCCCCACAACGTGTCGGGCCGGGTCGTGAACACGACCACGCGCTCGCCGATCTCCGGGATCTCGAACGTGACCTCGGCCCCCTCCGAGCGCCCGATCCAGTTCCGCTGCAGGGTCTTCAGGTGCTCGGTCCAGCCGGTGTTCAGCTCGAGGTCGGCGACGAGACGATCGGCGTAGTCGGTGATCTTGAAGAACCACTGCGTGAGCCAGCGCTTCTCTACGACCGCGCCGCAACGTTCGCAGCGGCCGGCGACCACCTGCTCGTTGGCGAGCACGGTCTTGTCGTTCGGGCACCAGTTCGCCGGCGCCTCGCGCCGGTAGGCGAGGCCCTTCTCATAGAAGCGCAGGAAGAACCACTGGTTCCACCGGTAGTAGCTCGGCTCGCACGTGTAGAAGAGGCGGTCCCAGTCGAACGAGATCCCGAGCCGCTCCATCGACGACCGGTGCTTCGCGATGTTGTCGTAGGTCCACGTCTTAGGGTGGATCCCCCGCTGGATCGCGGCGTTCTCCGCCGGCAGCCCGAACGCGTCCCAGCCGATGGGGCTCATTACCTGGAACCCGTTCATCCGCCAGAAGCGCGCGATCGCGTCGTGGATCGAGAAGACCTCGACGTGTCCCATGTGCAGGTCCCCCGAGGGGTACGGGAACATCGTGAGCGCGTAGCGCTTGGGGCCGTCCGGGAGGTCGGGCACGGCCCACGCTTTCGTGTCCCGCCAGCTCTTCGTCCAGCGGGCCTCGATCGCCTGGAAGTCGTAGTCGCGCTCCATAGGAGGACGACCCTAATAGCTGCCGCAGCTCCCGAAGGGCGACGAGGAGTACTCGGGAAGGCGGTCGATGAGCTCGGGCAGGACGCGCTCGACCTCCTCGTGGCTGAAGACGAGCTTCGTTCCTTCGAACACCAGGTACCTGCGTTCGACGCGATACCTCTTCCCCGCGGGCGTGGCGAACGACGTTATGACGCCGCCGAAGCGGGCGCAGTCCACGGCCTCGAGATGGCCGACGCTCCCGCCGAACCCGAAGAGCCCCTCTCCGACCTCTTCCGGTAGCGACCCCTTCGACGTCACCTGCACGAGGGCCCCGTCGCGCGCCGTCACGATGCCGACGAACTGCGTCGACGCGCCGACGCCCATGTTGACGACGACCTCGGTGCCCGGCTCGTCGTCGACGTCGGCCAGCGAGTTGAGCGTCGGCATCGGCAGACCGAAGTCCTCCCGCCACGTCTCGAGCGGACCCGCCAGGGTCGCGGCACCGGACTCCGCGACCACGAAGGCGCGGCATCCTTCGGGGCCGTTCGGGTCGAAGTGGATCGACACCGACTCCTCGGCGCCGTCGCCGTCGACGTCTCCGGAAACGGGGCTGCCCGTCCG
>JALZEG010000190.1 GCA_030862185.1 Actinomycetota bacterium | reverse complement strand
CGGCCAGGTCGGCCATGGCGGCCGCGACGTCCTCGCCCGCCGCGGGGGCACAGGGCTCGGCGTGCACCGACAGGACGCGCAGGCGCTCCGCGGCGCGGTCGAACGCGGCGTCGAGGCGGCCGACCAGCCGGTCGTTCCACAGGATCGGAAGGACGTAGTAGCCGTAGCGACGCTTCGCTTTCGGGACGTAGATCTCGATGCGGTACTCGAAGTCCCACAGCAGCTCGGTCCGGGCCCGGTCGCAGATCAGGTTGTCGAACGGGGACAGCAGCCGGCACGATCCGTCCCACGCGTCGTCGGCGAGCGCGTCCAGACGAAGCAGGTCCTCGGCGTGCACGTACCAGCGGCCCGGAAGGCGCGCGCCGTCGCGGACTACCGCGACCTCTTCGACCTCACCGCGCGCGGCCAGCCGCGCCAGCACCTCGAGAAGCTTCGGGTATCTCCCGCGCGTGAAGTGTTCCTTTATGTGGCGCGGCGTCGCCACCCCCAGCGCCCGCAGCGAGCGCACCGTCGCGGCCTCCACCACACGCCCCTCGGGCCACGTCTCCCGCGGTGTCCATTCCGGAAGCCACCGGTCGGTCAGGTCCCACAGCCGTGCGCCCCCCTCGCGACCCGCGATCGTGACCACACCCTTCGCCCACAGGAACTCGATCATCCGCGCGACGTCCTGCGCGTCGGTCCAGCCCGACGACTGCCACGGCTGCGCCGGGACCCGGCGAAGGTCTGCCAGCCGCGCCGGGCCCCCGTCGCGCAGCTGCGACACGATGCTCCGGCGCATCCTGCCGTTGGCCCGCATCCACTCCCGCACTCGTTCCTCGTACTTCGTCGACCCTCTCCCCCACCGCCTCATCATCAGGGCATGGATCGGGTAGTCGGCAGTGGGCACGATCGACGCGGCGTGCGCCCAATAGTGGAAGAGCGACCGCTCCTCCCACAGCAGCTTCTCGAACCCGGTGCGGTCGAACGACTCGACGCGGCTCCACAGCACGAGCTGTTGCGTCGGCGCAACGACCGAGATCGGATCGATCTGCACGCAGCCGAGCCGCGCGATCAGGTCGAGAAGCGAGCGCGGCGAGGAGTCGGTGCGCCGGTGTAGCCCCTGCGCCTCGATCGCGAGCCGCCGCACCGCGCGCAGCGGAAGCTCTCGCAGGTTCGCCTTAGAAGACACGCCGGCACGTTACCGGCCGCCGCGCGCTCCTACGACACCGGCGAGCTCGTGGAACGACCTGGTCGCAGAGCGCGGGCCCCCGCGGCGCCGAAGAGGAGCGCGGTGCCGATCTCTGCCACGGCGGTCGCCCACGAGAACCAGGTGACGTTCGTATGGGGCTCTGCAGCGAAGCCGTCGGGGGAGACCGGCAGGAGGTGCCCGTAGGTGAACAGGAGGACGCTTCCGAAACCGACGACGACCGCCGCCGCCGGCGCCCCTTCGCGTCCGGTCACGGCCATCACGACCGCGATCGCCACGAACACTCCCTGAAGGGTTCCCACAGCCACGACCTCCTGCGGTGAGGCGTCCAGGCCCCGGCGCAGGTGATCCAGTCCGTGTACCGCGAAACCGACCGCGAATGCGAATGCGGCCGGCCGCAACATGTCACGGTTCGAGAACACCGGCATCACCTCTCCTAGGGGAACCACCATACGTTGCCGTATGGATGACTGTACGGTAGCGTATGGTGGATGCGCAAGCCCGGCCGGCGCCCCCTCGCTCCCGACGACTGGGCGGACGCCGCTCTCGCCGCGATCGCCCGCGGCGGCATCGAGGCCGTGGCCGTCGAGCCGATCGCCGCCGAGCTCGGCGCGACCAAGGGCAGCTTCTACTGGCACTTCGCCAACCGCGACGCCCTCGTCGAGGCGGCTCTCGCACGCTGGGAGAGACTACGCACCGACGCGGTGATCGCCTACCTCGCGGCCGACTCGGATCCCGCGAGGCGCCTCCGCATCCTGATCGAAGGAGGCTTCGAACGGGCTCCCACCGATCGCGTCGAGATCGCCCTCCTCGCCAATCCCGGCCACCCCGCGGCTCTCCGCGCGATCCGCCGGGTCGCCAGGCGCAGGATCGACTACCTCTCGGAGCAGCTCGAAGCGCTCGGGTGGGAGGCGGACGAGGCGCGCGACCGCGCGGCGCTGATCGCCTACGTCTACGTCGGGCGCATGCAGCTCGGCCACATCGTGCCGAGGCTGACCGACGCCGGCGCGCGCCGGCGCCAGGTCGACCTCGTGCTCGACGCGCTCGTGCAAGGGGCGCCGGTCGACGCCTGAGCCCTCCGGACTACGTCGCTCGGCTCAGTTCACGTCGAGTTCACGAAGCCGCCGTCCCGCGGCCACATGCGGTTGCTAGCTTCACGCCGACTTCGGACGGCTTGGAGAGCGTCGTCGGTGAGCTGACGAGGAGGACGAATGTCGAACGAAAGATGGTGGCCCCGAAGGCTTGTCGTAGCCGCGGCCGCCGTGAGCCTCGTCGCCGCTGCGTGCGGCGGCAACGGCGGAGGGAGTGCCGGAGACGGTCTCTCGGGCGAGATCGCGATCTCGGGATCCTCGACGGTAGAGCCGATCTCGACCCTCGTGGCGCAGAAGTTCAGCTCGGAGAACCCCGGAGTCGCGATCTCCGTCGACGGCCCCGGCACCGGCGACGGGTTCGAGCTCTTCTGCCGGGGCGAGATCGACGTCTCCGACGCGTCGCGTCCGATCGAGCCCGAAGAGGCCGCGGCGTGCAAGGACGCCGGGGTCGAGTACGTCGAGCTCAAGGTCGGCATCGACGGGATCACCGTGCTCACGTCGCCGGAGAACGACGACGTGGCCTGCCTCGACTTCTACGACCTCTACGCCCTGCTCGGCCCCGAGTCCGAGGGCTTCGAGAGCTGGTCGGACGCGAACGGGCTGGCGCAGGAGGTCGGCGCCGGCAACGCGCCCTACCCCGACGTGCCGCTCGACGTCACCGCACCCGGTGAGGAGTCCGGGACCTACGACTCGTTCGCCGAGCTCGTCCTCGAGGACATCGCCTACGAGGAGCGCGCCATCGACGAAGACGACCCCGTGATCCGTCCGGACTACCAGGCGTCCCCGAACGACAACGTGATCCTTCAGGGGATCGAGGGCAGCCCCTCGTCGCTCGGCTGGGTCGGCTTCGCCTACTACGAGCAGGCGGGCGACACGGTGAAGGCGCTCGAGGTCGACGGTGGCGAGGGGTGCGTCGCCCCGACCACCGATTCCATCGCCGACGGGTCCTACCCGATCGCGCGCGAGCTCTTCGTCTACGTCAACTCCACGAAGGCCGCGGACAACCCGGCGCTCGCCGCGTTCGTCGACTACTACCTCTCCGAGGGGGGACTCGCCTCGGTGGCGGAGGCAGGCTACGTCGACCTTCCGGAGGAGGAGCTGCAGGCCAGCATCGACGCGTGGAGCTCGATGGAGACCGGAACCCGGGAGGGCTGACGCGCAGTGCAGGCGACGTCGGTGCAGACTCCCGACCTGCGCGGCAACGCGGCCCGGCACCGCAAGGAGCGCGTCGTCCGCGGCGTCTTCTTCACCGCCGCCGGTCTCTCGGTCGTCGTCAGCGCGCTCATCGTCTACTCGCTGTTCGAGGAGGCCTTCGGCTTCCTCTCGCAGATCGAGCTGTCCCGGCTGTGGGAGCGCGGGTGGTTCCCCCGCCGCGGCCTGTTCGACGTCCGCACCATCGTCGTCGGCACGCTCGTCGTCACCGCGGTCGGCATGCTGCTCGCCGTCCCGCTGGGGCTCGGAGCGGCGGTCTACCTCTCCGAGTACGCGCGGCCGCAGGTCCGCAAGGTCGTCAAGCCGGCGCTCGAGATCATCGGGGGCATCCCGAGCGTGGTGATCGGGTTCTTCGCACTCACGTTCGTCAGCCCCGAGCTCGTCCAGCGCCTCAACGACTCGTCGACGATCTTCAACATGGCGGCCGCCGGCATCGGCGTCGGGATCCTGGTGACGCCGCTCATCGCGACGATCGCGGAGGACGCCCTCCGGGCCGTCCCGGCGAGCCTGCGCGAGGGGTCGTACGGCCTCGGCGCACGCAAGACGACCGTCACGACGAAGGTCGTGTTCCCCGCGGCGGTGTCGGGGATCGTCGCCGCGCTCATCGTCGGGTTCTCGCGCGCTATCGGCGAGACGATGGTGGTAGCGATCGCGTCCGGGGCCACCGGCGGGTCGCTGCTGACATTCGATCCCTTCGGACCCGGCCAGACCATGACCGCCGCGATGGCGTCGCTCGCCATCGGAAGCGACCAGGTGCAGGGAGACGCCGCCGCGTTCCAGAGCCTGTTCTTCGTCGGGCTGCTGCTCTTCTTCATGACGCTGGCGCTCAACCTGCTCAGCGAACGCTTCGTCCGGCGCGTGAGGCAGCGTTACTGATGTCGTCGATCGGAAGCGGAACGGTCGCGGCGCGCGGAGCTGTCGAGCAGACGCTGCGCGGCAAGCGGGTCGACCTGAAGAGCAAGGTCTTCGAGCTGGGGCTGCTCGCCGCGCTGGGGCTCTGCCTGTTGGTCCTCCTCGTGCTGCTCTACGACGTCTTCACCGGCGGGCTGCCGGTGTTGACCGAGCGAGGGACGGAGTTCCTCCGCGGAGGCCTGTCGCCGCTCCCGGCCACGGCCGGCGTGGGCCAGGGGATCCAGGGCTCGTTCCTGATGATGCTCTTCGTCGTCGTCCTCGCGTTCCCGGTCGGGATCGGCGCGGCGATCTATCTCGAGGAGTATGCGCGCGACACGCGCTTCACGCGGTTCGTCAACGTCAACATCCGCAACCTCGCCGGGGTCCCGTCGATCGTCTACGGCATCCTGGGCTTCTCGATCTTCGTGCGCGCCCTCGGCGGCCTCACCGGCGGCGAGAGCGTCATGGCCGGGGGCATCACGCTAGCGGTGCTCGTGCTGCCGATCGTGATCATCACGACCGCGGAGGCGCTGCGCGCGGTCCCCGACAGCATCCGCGAAGCCGGCTACGGGGTCGGCGCGACGAGGTGGGAGGTGGTTCGCAGCCACGTCCTCCCCTCGGCGGCTCCCGGGATCCTGACCGGAACGGTCCTCTCGCTGTCGCGCGCGCTCGGCGAGACCGCACCGTTGCTGCTCGTCGGCGCCGTCACCGGATTCCTGGCGACCGGATCGCAGAGCTTCGTCGAGCAGATCCAGGGCCCGTTCACGGCCCTTCCGACGATCGTCTTCGCGTGGGCCCGCTTGCCCAACGCGGCGTTCAGGGACCTGACCTCGGCGGCGATCATCGTCCTGCTCGGCGTGATCCTGGTCGCGAACGCCGCGGCGATATTCCTGCGCAATCGTTACGACAGAAAGTGGTGATCGAGTGAGAGCGAACGTCGAAGAGCCGCAGCGGATGATCCACCTCGAGGCCGCCGGCTCCCCCGCGTCCGCAGGCACGCCGCTCGTGTTCGACGTCGAGGGGCTCTCCGTCCACTACGGCCGCTTCAGGGCGGTCCGCGACGTGAGCCTGCCGATCCACCAGCGGACGATCACGGCCTTGATCGGGCCATCCGGCTGCGGGAAGACGACCGTGCTCCGGTGTCTCAATCGCATGAACGACCTCATCGAGACGGCACGCGTGTCGGGAAGCGTCCTGTATCACGGGATCGACCTGTACGGCCGCGACGTCGACCCCGTCGAGGTCCGGCGTCGCATCGGGATGGTCTTCCAGAAGCCCAACCCGTTCCCGAAGTCGATCTACGACAACGTCGCGTTCGGCCCCAAGATCGCCGGGTTCAAGGGCGACATGGACGAGCTCGTCGAGCGCAGCCTCACGAAGGCCGCATTGTGGGACGAGGTCAAGGATCGCCTGAAGGACTCGGCGATGTCGCTGTCCGGAGGGCAGCAGCAGCGGCTGTGCATCGCGCGCTGCATCGCGGTGTCGCCCGACGTCATCCTGATGGACGAGCCGTGCTCGGCCCTCGACCCGATCGCCACGGGACGGATCGAGGACCTCATGCAGGAGATCAAGAGCGAGTACACCATCGTCATCGTCACGCACAACATGCAGCAGGCCGCGCGCGTCAGCGACCACACGGCGTTCTTCACCGCGGAGGTGAACGAGGAGCAGGACCGCCGGACCGGCGTCCTCGTGGAATACGACAGGACCGAGCAGATCTTCACGAACCCCACCGACGAGAGGACCGAGAACTATGTCACCGGACGTTTCGGATAGGCGGGGCATGGCGGTCCGCGCGAGCTTCCACGACGAGCTGCAGGCCGCGGAGGCGGCGCTGATCGAGCAGGGCGCCTTGGTGAGGCGCCAGCTCGACCGTGTGGTCGAGGCGCTGGTCCGGCGAGACCCCGGCATCGGCGGCGACGTGATCGCGGGAGACGACGCCGTCGACGCGCTGTACCTCGAGACCGAGAGCCGCGTCCTGTCGTTGCTCGCGCTGCAGGCTCCGGTCGCGGGCGACCTCCGCCTGGTCAGCGCCATCCTCCACTCGAACATGCACGTCGAGCGGATGGGCGATCTCTGCGTGAACATCGCGAAGTTCGTCCAGGACCGCCACCCCTACCCGCCGGACGCGCCGATGGTGTCCCGCCTGCGCGACATGGGCAGCCGTGCGGGAGCGATGCTCGAGACCGCGCTCACGGGGTTCTCCCAACGCAACCTCGAGCTCGCCGAAGAGCTCACGGACAAGGACGACGCACTGGATCGTCTCAACCGCGGGATGCTCGGCGACCTGCGCCGGTACGCCGGAGACGAACGAGCCTTCGAGTGGGCGACGAACCTCGTGCTCGTCGCGCGGTACCTCGAGCGCTTCGGCGACCACTGCGTCGACATCGGCGAGCAGACCGCCTTCTTGATAACCGGCGTCTTCCGCGAGTTCACCGACGCGTCGCGACAGGAGTGATATCCCTTAGTCCATGGCGGAAAAGCCCCGAGACCTGGAGCTCGCGCACTGGGCTGACCTGATCGAGGAGCTGCGCTGGGCGGGGTTCCTGATGGACGCGGGCTTCCGACTCGTATGGGCCTCGCCCGACCTCGAGCGATTCCTCGACTCTCCTCCGGAGGAGGAGCTGGGATACGGCCTGCACGTCTTCGAGGCCTTCACCCGCGACGCCTGGCGGCGGATCGCGACGCCCGAGAGCCGGAGGCGATTCACCGAGGACCTGGGCTCCGTCGCGGTCGCCGACGCGTCCGCGCGCGGCCTCGAGCTCGACTTCGTTCCCGACAGGCTCGGCGCGCTCCTGGAGACCGTCGAGCCGCGCCCCTTCGAGCGACCGTTCGCGTCGTCGTTCGAGTACGTCGAGCCGGGAGGTGACAGCGACCTCCCCGTGATGCGCGTGAACGTGCTCGTCATGCCGCTGCGCGACGCGCGCGGCGACTTCACCGGCGCTCTGGGGATCGGCTATATGAGCGTCCGCCCGGGCCTCGTCGCGCTGCTCGCGCGCGGGAACGAGGCGATGTACGAGGCGATGGCGAAGCTGGTCGAACCCAGCTCGCGCGAGGGGGCGATCCTGTTCTGCGACCTTCAGGGATCCACGGAGCTGGCGCGCACGCTGCCGAGCGCCCAGTACTTCCGGCTCATCAGGAGCCTGTGGACGGAGATGGACGCGCTGGTCGCGCGCAACCACGGGATCGTCGGCAAGCACGCCGGCGACGGTGCGACCGCCTTCTTCCTCGTCGACGACCTCGGTTCCGCATCTCGGGCGGCCTCGGCGGCGATCGAGACGGCACGCCGCATCCACGAGCGCTCCGGGGAGATATTCGGCGACGCCCTCGACTCGTCGTGCTTGATGCGCGTCGGCCTGCACTGGGGCAGCTCTCTCTACATCGGCCAGCTCGTTCCCGGTGGACGTCTGGACGTGACCGCGCTGGGCGACGCGGTCAACGAGTGTGCCCGCATCCAGGAGTGCGCGGAGCCGCATCAGACCCTTGCATCGAAGGAGCTGATCGAGCGCCTGTCGGAGGACGACGCCGCGGCGATGGGCGTCGACATGGCGAAGGTCCGCTACCAGCCGCTGTCCGAGCTTCCGGACGCCGGCGAGAAGGCGCTCGCTGCCGCAGGAGCCATCTCGGTGACGACCGTCTAGGCGCTACTCGACGAGCGCGTGCTCGCGCACGCCGTAGGGATAGAAGAGCTCGAGGAAGGGCTCGGGGTCGCCGTCCCACTCGTAAGCCCGGAGCTGGTCCGGGCTTCTCCTGCCGGAGAGCGCGCGGAACAGCTCGAAGTGCGTCGCGCGCACCGTGGCGGCCGGCTCGCCGTCGCCGGCCACGACCTCCTTGCGCTCGGTCGCGATGCGCAACGCCGGGCCCCCCGAGGCCTTTCGCCTGAGATCGGCTCCCGCGGCATAGGTGGCGAAGCCGATGCGGATCGGAGCCGCGTCGCGGTCCTTCACGAGGCCCAGCGCGCCGTAGACGTCCTGCTGATGCACGGCGACGTCCGTCGTCAGGACGTGTCCCGCGAACGGCACGACGTCTTCGGGCCACGGCACGTCGCCGCGGATCATCGGCGCGATGGACGCGGTACTCCGTTCCCATTCGTCGAGCAGCTCCCGCACGGGTGGCTCGCGACGACTGACGACCTGCCGGTCGGTCCACTCGTTCAGGACGGCGATCGCGGCCTCCGACCCGATCGCGACGAAGAACTCCCGCGGGAAGTCGCCCGCGGCGATGCACCGCACGACGCCGGTGAGGTGCGCGACGACGTCGCGTATCGACCACCCGGGCGTCGCCGGTACGGGCCGTTCGAGGTCTTCGTCCGGCAGTCCGGAGACGAGCTCCGCCAGCTCCGAGCGTGTGGCGTCGTAGATCTCGGCTAGGTCGGCCATGACGGTCAGAGCCTACGAGGTGGCCCGAGCAGATCGTCGAGCGCCGACGAGAAGTCGGGCAGCTCGAAGTCGAAACCTTCTTCCAGCAGGCGGGCCGGGATGCACCTCCTGCCCGTGAGCGCGATCGCAGGATCGGATCCCATGGCCCAGGCGCCGAGCTTGACCAGGGGGGCCGGCGTCGGTGGCGACCACGGCCGGCCGAGGCGGCTCCGCAATTGCTTCATCAACGTCTCGTTCCGTACCGGGTTCGGGCTGGTGACGTTCACCACTCCGGCGACGTCGCGGTCGACGACGAAGCGCAGGGCTCGGAGCATGTCTCTCACGTGGATCCAGCTGATCCACTGGCGACCCGACGAGATCCGTCCGCCGAGGCCGAGCTTCACGAGCAGAGACAGGCGATCGAGCACGGGGGTGTCCTTGTCGAGCACGAGGCTCATCCGGAAGACGACCTGCCGGTCCGTCTTCGCCGTGCGTGCCGCCTGCTCCCACGGACGCGCGACTCCCGGCATCTGCGGCGGCCCCGCAGGGATCTCCGCCTCCTCCGTCGTCACCGCTTCGCCCGCGTCGCCGTAGATGGCCGTCGAGCTTCCCTGGATCCAGATCCTCGGCGAGTGAGCCTGCGATGCCGCGGCAAGGGCGCGGGTGGGTTCGACGCGCGACGTCCTGAGGAGCTCGACGTTCGCCTTCGTCGGGCGGCGGTCGACCAGCTCGCCCGCGAGGTTGACGAGGACCGCGCCCTCCATCTCGGGCGCCCATTCCCCCGCGGTCCGGCCGTCCCACGCGACCTGGCGCCACGGCAGCCCGTCGCGCGGTGACCTCGTCAGGATCACGACCTCGTCGTCGGACGACGAGAGATGGCCGGCCATCCGTCGTCCCACGGTCCCGCTGCCGCCGGCGATGACGAACTTCACGTGGTCGGTTGCTGCCCCTCTGCCTGCTAGCCCTGGTCGATCCCGCACGACGAGCACGGATCGGGGTGGAGAACGGGTGCGGGCACGACCGGCAAGCGCAACACGGTCCCTTCCTTACCCAACGCCACCGCGATCTGCGCACCCGGTGTGAAGACCGGCAGCTTGTCCTCGTCGCTCGAGCTGATCACGAGCCTGAGCCGCGCTCCCGCGGGCAGCAGGTAGGCCTGCGTCATCCCCTGCAGCTCCATGTCCATCATCTCGCCCGGAACGATCTCCTGAGGATTGCCGATGCCCTCACGCACCACGGGGTTCACGGCGAACCAACCCTCGGCGGTCTCCCTGGCTCGTCCGTCGTCGCCGACGACGTAGACGTTCCCGATCAGATGGGTCTTGGGGCTCGACGTCGACGCGACGAGCCGTAGCTCGGGGATCCCGAGCACGAGCACGTCGTGCTCGAGCGGCTCCGTCTCGTAGGACAACGCTCCGACGGGCGCGGTGAACCGATAGACGTTCGGGTCGAACAGGGCCGCGGCGGGGTCGGCGACGAACTCCTCGGTCGCGTCCGCCGGAGGGTTCACGGCCAGCGTCTCTCCCGGCGCGGGATGAAGCTCGAGTGAGCGCGCGTCGACGGGCCAGTCCCCGGACGCGAGCACCCGTCCATCGTTGAGGAACACCTCCACGGGCGGGCCCGTGTCCACCTTGCGCTTCTGGAGGTGGCGGTCGAACCACGCGTGGAGGGCCGCCGTCCACTGGTCCCCGCGCGAGTTCGGATAGGGGGCGTCGGTCGATCCGTGATGCCATTGCCCCAGCCACAGCTTGTCGCCGGCGAAGTTCCTCTCGTACAGCCAGTCCATCTCGTTCGTGCGGATTGCGCCGTCGTTCACCCCCTGCACTGCGAAGACCGGGATGCGCGCCGCGCGTGCTCCCGCGTTGTGGTCGCGCTCCCGGTGCCACGCGGTCTCGACGCCGCTCAGGTAACCGGCGTTCTCGTTGACCACCGTCGAGGACGTCCACTCGCACCCCGCGTACTCGACGCGCTCGCCGAACGCGTCACCGGTCTGCACCGGGAGGTCCTCCAGCGGCACCGGCGGAAGGTGCCGGATGGTCGCCAGCGCCTGGTAGGCCCCCGTAGGTCCCGCGAACGAGTCGGAGTACGGGACACCCTGCTGGTACTCGTGCCCGTACATGTCGGGCATGCCCGCGCTCGGGACGATCGTGACGAGATGAGGCGGCCGCTGCGCCGCCGCCATGATCGACACCATCGCGGGATAGGAATGACCCGTCATCCCCACCCGGCCGTTCGACCATTCGCGCGACGCCAGCCATTCGACGAGCTCGTACGAGTCCGACGCGTCGGCGGGACCGAGGAGGTCGAGGCATCCTTCCGAGCGCCCCATCCCGCGCACGTCGGCGAAGGCGACCGCGTAGCCGCGCGGGGCGAAGTAGCCGGCCAGCCCGATCGGCTCACCCCCCTGCGTCGGACCCGGCAACAGGTCGGTGCCGCTCCTGTCGTCGAAGGTGCCGTGGTAGGGGCTCAACACGAGGATGACGGGCCGGCGGCCGGCGACGGAGGGCCGCACCACCTCGACGTACAGGTTCACCCCGTCTTCCATCTCGACCAGGTGCGACTCGCGCAGGGTCTCGAACCGCGGAGCGGAAAGGCGGGGGGTCGACGTGTAGTCCCTGGGGACGACGGCGTCCCGGGGACCGGCGGCCGCGGGCGCGGCCGACAGCAGCGACACGACGAACACCAGGCAGAGCAATCGCTTCACGTCCCTGTAGTTCTCCGCCCCTGTGGGTGACCCTTCCGGGCCTGCGCAGGACCCGGCCGGATCCCCGGCGGCGGGCAAGCGCCCCAGACAGCAGACCTACTTCATCGTCGCCGGGCTTCCGTACGAGTGCGCGCTCTCGACCGACCCCGGCCTGGCCGATCCCAGCACGAGCTGCCGCGACGAGTCGGCCGGAGTCGAGAGAGAGGCGGTGGGCGGCGCCCCGCTGGATGTCCCCGCGCTGGACGGCGTACCGCTGAAGGTCGACGTCTCCCGGAGATCACCGGAAGGATCACGGTGGAGTCGTCCTACGCCTGGGGCTACTTCGGTGTCCACGGGGCGCCGGACGTCCGCAGCTGAGGGCGGGCGTGATCGGCGTCGCGGACGGGAGGGAGGTCCAGGTCGGCGGCACCACCACCGAGGCGTAGACGATCACGCCGCTGGAGATCGAGCACACCGTGGAGTTCGAGATCGCGCCGGACCCGAAGCTGGCGGGCGTCGAGCTCCGCTCCCTGACCCTGACGCTCGAGATCATCGGCCCCAGCGTGGGCCACGGCCTTTTCTCCCCGAACGGCCAGTCGACCCTGACAGTTCCGATAGCGCCGGCCAGACGCTCCTGATCGAGACCGCCGTTCGCCCGAGGGCGCTGCACGCGTCCATGTTTTTCGCTGCCGGGCAGGAGACGCTCGCCTGCCCCCCGAAAGTCCCTCCAACGGCTTCGACGGGGAAGCCCACGCTAGGGAGGTGACGATGCGTCGAGCATCAGCAGTTCTGTTGTTGCTTGTCATGCTCATCGGGGGTGGCAGCATCGCTTTGGCACCGGCGGCGTCCGCCGATTTCAAGGTGTGTGAGTTCGTGGGGAACGCGGTGCCGCCCGCAGAGGACGACTGTTGGGGCACGGTCCAGTTCATCAACGACACGTACGACCGTCAGGCAGACAACGTGTTCTTCGTGTTCTGCACGGTGTTCCCCGACCACCCGGCCTGCCAGGCCTAGCCGGCGCGCCCTACGTCCCCACGATCGTCTTCCAAGGAGGTAGCGAATGAAGCGGCACCTTGCCGCAACGTTGCTGTTGCTGCTGCTCGGTATGTTCCTCGTCGTACCTGCTCCGGCTTTCGCCTGCCATGACAGCGTCAGCTCGCCCGATCCACTGATCACGCACACGTGCGAGCAGACCGTCCACCCACCGATCGAAGAGGAGATCGAGCACCTCGAAGAGACGGCGGCGAATCTTGCCTTCTTCGTGTTCTGCACGGTGTTCCCCGACCACCCGGCCTGCCAGGCCTAGCCGCGGGACAACAGATGCGCGAGCAAAGAGGGGCCTTCGGGCCCCTCTTTCGCTGTGCGACGCGCCGGAAACCGATCAGCTGGGATCGAACCAGCGACCCCTGCGTTGTAAG
>JALZEG010000169.1 GCA_030862185.1 Actinomycetota bacterium | reverse complement strand
GTGCGTGCCCCCGGCAGGATTCGAACCTGCGCACCGCGCTCCGGAGGCGCGTGCTCTATCCCCTGAGCTACGGGGGCCCGGCCCCCAACCCTAGAGCACGCCGGAGCGGCCCGGGGCGGGCGATAGGCTCGGCCCTCCCATGGCGAACGATCCCAAGCGCGTCCTGATCTGCGACGACGACCCCGTGATCTTGCGGCTCCTCGAGGTCAACCTCGAGCTCGAGGGCTACGACGTGCTGACCGCCAACCACGGCGAGGAGGCGTTCGAGATCGCGAGCCGCGAGCTGCCCGACCTCGTGATCCTCGACATCATGATGCCGCGGCTCGACGGCTACCAGACGTGCGAGAAGCTCAAGGCCCAGCCCTCGACCGAGCAGATCCCCGTCGTCTTCCTCTCGGCGAAGGCACAGGCGTCCGACATCGAGAAGGGCAAGAGCTACGGCGTCTCCGAGTACCTGACGAAGCCGTTCGACCCCAACGACCTCCTGGACGTCGTCGAGCGGCTCGTCGGTTGAGCCCGTGATCGCCGACCAGCTCGCGGACCTGCTGCGGGTCGCGCTCGAGGCATCCGGGTACGCGGCCTTGTCGAACGACATCATCCAGTTCGAGCGGCCACGCCGGCGCGAGCACGGTGACTGGTCGACGAACGTGGCTCTGGCGGCCGCCAAGGAGGGGAGGGCCAACCCGCGTGATCTCGCGGCCAAGTTGGTCGAGCACCTTCCCGACGCGCCCATCGTCGAGAGGGTCGAGGTCGCCGGGCCGGGTTTCCTCAACTTCCACCTCTCCGCCACGTGGCTCCACGACGTCGTCCGGCGCGCCGCCGATCCCGCGGCGCGCTTCGGGCGGAGCGACCGCGGCGAGGGAAAGAAGGTCAATGTCGAGTTCGTCTCCGCCAACCCGACGGGGCCGATCAACGTCGTGAGCGGACGCCACGCCGCGGTCGGCGACGCGATCGCGAGCCTCCTCGAGGCGACCGGCCACCAGGTCACGCGCGAGTTCTACGTCAACGACGCGGGACGGCAGCTGCTCCTCTTCGGCGAGTCGGTCGCGGCTCATTACCTGAGGCACTTCGGTGTCGACGCCGAGGTCCCGGAGGAGGGCTACCGGGGCGCGTACGTCGCGGACCTCGCCAAGGAGTTCGCCGGCGAGCTCGGCCCCCGGCTCCTCGACGCGTCCGGCGAAGACCGCAGCACGATCCTCCGAGACATGGGCCTGCTCCGCATGCAACAGGAGATGCGGATATCGCTCGAGCGCTTCCGGACGCACTTCGACGTCTGGTTCTCGGAGAAGACCCTGCACGACTCCGGCAGCATCGACGACACGCTCGCCGAGCTGAGACGGCGAGGGCTCGCGGAGGAGCGCGAGGGCGCGCTGTGGTTCCTGTCGACGAGGTTCGGCGACGACAAGGACCGCGTGCTCGTCCGGGCGAACGGCGCGCCGACGTACCTCGCGGGCGACGCCGCCTATCTGCGGGACAAGTTCGGCCGCGGCTTCGAGCACCTGATCTACCTGTGGGGGGCCGACCACCACGGGACGGTCGCGCGGCTGAAGGCGATGGCCCAGGCCCTCGGCCACGACGCCGAGGACGTCGAGATCAGGCTCGTGCAGGTCGTGACACTGACGGCCGGGGAGCAGACCCTCAAGGGGTCGAAGCGCGCGGGCGTCTTCGTGACGCTCGACGAGCTCGTCGACCAGGTCGGCGTCGACGCCGCTCGCTACACGTTCCTCACGCGCGGGATCGACGCGCCACTCGACTTCGACATCGCAGCAGCGAAGGAGCAGGCCCCCGAGAACCCCGTTTACTACGTGCAGTACGCGCACGCGCGTATCTGCTCGATCCTGCGGAGGGCCGCGGAGACCGGCCACGCGGCGGACGTCGCGTCGGCTCCGATGCACCACCTCGGCCACGAGAGCGAGGACGCCTTGATGCGCAAGCTCGCGTCGTTCGAGGAGGTCGTGGTCGATGCGGCCGAGCAGCGCGCCCCGCAGAAGATGACGCGCTACGTCGAGGAGCTGGCGGCGGACTTCTCCGCGTTCTACCGCGACTGCAAGGTCGTGAGCGAGGACGCCGACCTGACCGCGGCGAGGCTTGCGCTGTGCGTCGCGACGAAGTGCGTGATCTCCGAGGGCCTCGGGCTCCTGAACGTCTCGGCCCCCGAGAGGATGTGACGGTGGAGTTCCTCGTCGTGTCGGTGTTCCATGCTGGCGATCCGTTCCGCGGCGGCAATCCGCTCGCGGTGTTCCCCGACGCCGGCGGCCTCGACGCGGGGCAGATGCAGGCGATCGCGCAGACGCTCGACCTGTCCGAGACGACGTTCGTCACCGGCGGCGACGACACCTCGTACGACGTGCGCATATTCACGCCCGGCGACGAGCTCCCGTTCGCGGGACATCCCACGCTGGGCACGACGTGGGCGCTCCGCCACCTCGGAAGGCTGCAGGGCGACGCGATCGTCCAGCGTTCGCGCGCGGGCGAGACCGAGGTGTCGGTGGAGGGCGACACCCTCTACTTCCGGAGGACCGGGGACGCGTCACCGGACCTGGAGGCGACGAACGAGCGCGCCCACCTCGACGTCGCGAAGGCCCTGCGGCTCGAGGAACGCGACGTCACGCTCGAGGCGTACGAGCTCGGCCGGCCCGGCGTGCTCCGTCCCGCGTTCTCGGACGCAGGTCTCCGCCATTTCGTCGTCCCGCTCCGGAACGTGGACGCGCTCGCCCGTGTCGACGTCGACGCCGCTCGTCTGGCCGAGTTGAGCTCCTTTGGCGTGTATTGCTTTACCGCCGTCGGCGCCGGGCGCGTCCGGGCGCGCGGCCTGTTCCCCTCGGTCGGCATCGCCGAGGATCCGGCGACGGGCTCCGCAGCAGCCTGTCTCGGCGTCTACCTCGCCGACCGGCTCGGCGACATCGAGATGACGGTCGACCAGGGGATAGAGATGGGACGTCCTTCGCGGATGATCGTGTCGGCCCGCACGACCGGCGTGCGCGTCGGCGGGCGTTGCGACCTGCTCCTGACCGGCACCCTCGAGAGGGTCCCCTGAGCGCCGTGCTCGAGGTCTTCCCCGACACCGCCGAGGTCTCTCCGGCCGGACACCTGGTCGTCGGCGGGTGCGACGTCACGACGCTCGCCGTCGAGCACGGGACGCCGCTGATCGTCTTCGACCGCGCGACGCTCGAGAGCCGCGCCGCGGCGTTCGCGCGTGCGGTAGAGCCGCAGCACGTGCTCTATGCGGGGAAGGCCTTCTGTTGCGTCGCGCTGTGCGAGATGCTGCGCGACCTCGGCCTCGGTCTCGACGTCTGCACCGGGGGCGAGCTGACGACCGCGCTCGCAGCCGGCTTCCCGCCGGAGAGGATCGTCTTCCACGGCAACAACAAGTCGCTCGACGAGCTGCGCATGGCGCGCGACGCGGGGGTGCGGCGGGTCGTGGCGGACTCGTTCGACGAGCTCCACCGCCTCCGCGAGATCGACTGGCCGCACCAGGTCTTGATCCGCGTGACGCCCGGGATCGAGGCCCACACGCACGAGTACGTACAGACGGGCCACGAGGACTCCAAGTTCGGCTTCACACTCGCCGACGGCATCGCGCTGTCCGCGCTGCGGACGGCGGCCGGGCTGAAGCTGGACCTCGCGGGACTCCACGCCCACATCGGGTCGCAGATCTTCGAGAAGGAGGCGTTCGAGCTGGCCGCGGCGCGCCTCGCCGGACTGGCGGGAGACGCGCGCGACGAGCTCGGGCTGGAGACGAGGGAGCTGGACCTCGGCGGCGGCCTCGGCATCGCGTACACGCCCGACGACGACCCGCCCGATCCGGGAGTGCTGGTGACGGAGATAGCCGCGGTGGCGCGCGCCGCGTTCACGGAACGCAACCTTCCGCTGCCGGCGATCCTCTTCGAGCCGGGCCGCGCGCTGGCGGGACCGGCCGGCGTCACGGTTTACCGCGTCGGGACCGTCAAGAGGATCCCGCGCGCCCGCGGCCACGCCGACCAGCCCGACCGCGTCTACGTCTCGGTCGACGGGGGCATGAGCGACAACCCTCGCTACGCGCTCTACGGCGCGACGTACGAGGCCGCGCTTGCGAACCGCATGGGCGACGCGGCCACCCTGTGGTGCTCGGTTGCCGGCAAGCACTGCGAGTCCGGCGACCTCCTGATCCGCGACGTCAGGCTCCCCGAGGACGTCGCGCCCGGCGACCTGTTGTGCGTGCCGGCGACCGGCGCGTACACGTACTCGATGGCGTCCAACTACAACCGCGTGCCGCGGCCCCCGGTAATCCTCGTCGACGACGGGGACGCCCGCGTGATCGTGCGCCGGGAGACGTACGACGACGTGCTGCGCCTCGACGTACCGCTTTCTACTTGAGGAACTGCGACAGCACGCGGTCGGCCAGCACCTTGCCACCGGTCTGACACTGCGGGCAGTAGACGACCTCGCGCGACTCGTAGACGACGTGCTGCAGGGTGGCGCCGCAGCGGGGGCACGGCCGCCCGTAGTGGTTGTGGATCGTGAAGCGGTCGCCCATCTTCGCCGGCAGGCCGCCGCTCCTGCTCCTTTCGCGCTCGGTCGCGTCCGTCAGCACCTCGCGCACCGCGGTCAGGAGCCGGGCGCGCTCGTCGGGCGTCAGCGACGACGTCTTCTTGAGCGGGGAGAGCCGCGCCTCGTGCAGCACGTCGTCGGCGAACCCGCGCCCGATGCCCGCGACGACCTTCTGGTCGCGCAGCCAGTTGTGCAGTTGACGCGCGTCCGAGACGGTCTCGACGGCCGCGGCGAAGGCGTCCTCGAAGGGCTCCGGCCCCAGGTCCGCGAGCGGCCCGGGGTCCCCGGCGCGCAGCACCCACCAGGCCGCCTTGCGCTCGGTGCCGAACTCCTTCACGAGGAGCGACGGGCCGTCGTCGAAGACGAAGCGCGCGACCGAGCCACGCGGCTTGGTCGTCTTCGGCGGATCCTCGAAGTCGATCCGGCCCCCCTGCGAGAGGTGGACGAGCACGCGCAGCTCGCCGAAGTCCAGCACGAGGTACTTGCCGCGGCGGCCGGTGCCGGCGAGCGTCCTGTCGGCGACGTCGAACGGCGACGGGTCGACGGTCTTGAGGGCCGAGAACTGAAACGCGTCGATCCTGTTCAGGACGAGCCCGCCGAACGTCTCGGCCAGTCGTTCGGCCACGGCCTGCAGCTCGGGCAGCTCGGGCATGAGGCGACCCTACAGAGATGGAGGGATGATCGGGCCATGGAGATGGCACGGCGGCTGGGCATCAAAGCCGGGCACACGATCGCGGTGGTCAACGAGCCGCCCGGGTTCTGGGAGCTGCTGCGGCCGCTGCCCCGTGGCGTCGAAGCGCTCGACCGCGCCAGCCGGCCGCTCGACGTCCTCATCTACTTCAGCGACACGCTCGAGAACATCGAGCGCCGCATCCCCGCGTTCGCGCCGATGGTCGCGACGGGCGGTGCACTATGGGTCGGGCACCCGCGGGAGAAGATCGCGACCGCGTACGTCGACCGCGCGGGAGCGCGTGCGGGGCTTGCGACCGCGGAGCTCATCGACGCCGGCGGGGGCTGGCTGATGCGCCGGCTCGTCAAGCGCGGCTAACGGAGGCGCGGCCCCCCTACGAGCCGGCCGGCGATGGCGGTCGCTGTGTCGTTGACGCCGCTCTCCGCGCACACCGGGCTGCACGGGTCGACGAAGGCGCCCCACGGCGTCCCGTCTGGCGCGATCTCGATGTCGATGAAGTCGAGGATCGGCGAGCAGCGGTTCGAGAAGTCGCAGCGCCCGACGTACAGCGGGTCCGACTTCACGTTGACGGTCCCGCTGTAGAAGAGCGGGTCGTCGTCGAGCGCGTTCGCCGTCATCGTGATGTAGCCGTGCCACTCGACTCCGCGGTAGTCCTCGTTCGAACAGTCCGGCTGACACTGCGCGAACCGCGAGTTCTCGCTGCCCATGTACGCGATCGCCACCTTGCCGGGATCGCCCACGTCGAGCGTCGGCAGCGTGACCTCCTTCACGCCCGGAGCCGCGACCATCTTCGGCTTCGACCACCTCTGGCCGCCGTCCTTCGAGGTCACGAGCCATAGCTTCTGGCTCTCGCTCTCGTACGCGTAGTAGAGGTTGCCCTTCGCGTCTACGGCGACGGACGTGTCGGAGCCGAGACGTTCGGTGGTGTTGTCCGCCACCTGGACCCGCGTCCACGTCGCGCCCTCGTCCTCGCTGATGCCGAGCCAGGGCTGACCGCAGTACTCCTTCGGGAGGTACACCGTGCCGTCCGGGCCGACGACGCCGTGACCGTGGAAGCCTCCGCAGAGGTTGTCGAATCCCTGCTCCTCGCCCTGTGGGTTGTAGCCGGTGAACGCGGGGGAACCGGTCAACGACCAGGTGATGCCGCCGTCGAGGGACTTCGAGCACGACGATCCTGCGCCGAAGTCGTTCCAGCAGTAGTAGACGACCTCGGGATACACGGGCACCGGCGAGATCGCCGGGGGGCCGGAGAACAGCGTCTGGTGGTCGTTCACGGGACGCCCGCACGCGATCGGGTTCGTCACCCACGTCTCGCCGTTGTCGTCGCTGTACGAGAGGTTCGAGCACGCGACCATCAGGTCGATGTTGAAGATCCGCCCGGTCGGCTCGGCGACGTAGACGTACGGGTCGAGCGTGATCGGGTGCGACTTCTGCCCGGTCGGGAAGCGCGGCGACGTCTCCTCCCAGGTCCCGCCCTCGTCGGTCGAGCGCATGACGTCGACGCCGGTCGTGCTCGCGGCCGCGGTGTAGAAGACGTCGCCCTTCTTCGTGATGCCGAGCGTCGGCTCGATAGCGCGCTCGGCGACCCGGTAGAGGCGCGCGTCGGGCGCGTTCGGCGCCTTGACGGCGCGTCCGCCGGCCCGGTGGGCGACCGCGCGGCCCCCGGAGCCCTCCTGTCCGTCCTGCGGAGCCGCGGCGTCCACCGCAAGCTGGGAGGCGACGACGCCGAGGAGCGCGACGAAGACGAGGAGAGGGGTCCTGCGGGTCCGGATGCGTTCCACCGAGCCTCCCGAGAAGGTAGGTCTGCCTGCGGAGCGATTCGCCCCGAATGCCCGATCACCTGCCGCCAGGCGGGGCGCTGCGCCGTCGTTGATAACTTGCGTCCATGAGCCCGCCCCTGGATCGACCCGTGCGCGTCGGCCTGCTCGGGTGCGGCGTCGTGGGCGGGGCGACCGCGTCGATCCTGCAGCGCCACGCGGCCGACCTGGAGCACCGCGCGGGCGCGCCGGTGCGGCTCCACCGCGTCGCGGTGCGCGACCCGAAGAAGGCGCGCGCGGTCGAGCTCCCCGACGGCGTCGTCGGCGCGGACCCCTGGGAGGTCGTCGAGGATCCGGCGGTCGACGTGGTCGTCGAGACCATCGGCGGCGTCGATCCCGCGCGCGACCTGGTCCTCGCCGCGCTCGCCGGAGGGAAACACGTCGTCACCGCGAACAAGGAGCTGATCGCGTCGCACGGGCGGGAGGTGCTCGACGCGGCCGCCGCCGCGGGCACCGACGTCCTGTTCGAGGCGGCCGTCGGCGGGGGCATCCCGGTCGTGAGGTCCATAAGGGAGTCGCTCGCCGGCGACAAGCTCGTCCGGGTGATGGGCATCGTCAACGGGACCACGAACTTCGTCCTCACGCGCATGAGCGAGGAGGGCATGTCGTTCCACGACGCGCTCGCGCAGGCGCAGGCCCTCGGCTATGCCGAGGCGGATCCCACCGCGGACGTCGAGGGGTTCGACGCCGCCTCGAAGCTGGCGATCCTCGCGACGCTCGCGTTCGGGGGCCGCGTGCTCGCGTCCGACGTGCAGCGGCAGGGCATCAGCCACGTCACCCGCGAGGACGTCGCCGCGGCGCACGACCTCGGCTACGAGGTGAAGCTGCTCGCGGTGGGGGAGCTCTACGACGGACAGGTCGCCGTGCGCGTGCATCCCGCGATGGTGCCGAAGACCCATCCGCTCGCGGCGGTGCGCGACGTGTTCAACGCGGTGTTCGTCGAGGGGGAGGAGGTCGGCGAGCTGATGCTGCTCGGCCGCGGCGCCGGGGGAGCCGCGACCGCGTCGGCGGTGGTCGGGGACGTCGTCGAGATCGCCCGGGCCCTCGTCGCCGGCGCGCCCGCGACGCCCGCGGAGGCCTTCCGCACCGACGCGCGCATCCGTCCGCCGGAGCAGGCGCGCGTCCGCTACTACCTGGTCCTCTCGGTACTCGACCAGTCCGGCGTCCTCGCCGCCGTCGCCGGGGTGTTCGCACGGCACGACGTCTCGATCGCGAGCGTCCGCCAGGAGGGGTCGGGTGACGAGGCTACGCTCGTGCTCATCACGCATACCTCGACGGAGGGGCAGCACCAGGCCACGTTCCGGGAGCTGGCCGACCTCGACGTGGTCAAGGACGTCCGGTCGACCATCCGTGTCGAGGGAGCGCCCGAACGGTGACCGCGCCGTCTTCGGTCGGGGATCGTCGCGGGATCATCCGGCGCTACTTCGACCACCTCCCGGTCGACGACGCGACGCCGATCGTGACCCTGGGCGAGGGCGCCACCCCGCTGATCCACTCGCAACGCCTGTCGGACGAGACGGGGGCCGAGGTGTGGCTGAAGTACGAGGGGCTGAACCCGACCGGCTCGTTCAAGGACCGCGGGATGACCCTCGCGATCTCGAAGGCGCTTCAGGAGGAGTCGTCCGCAGTCGTGTGCGCGTCGACCGGCAACACCAGCGCGTCGGCGGCCGCGTACGCCGGACGCGCGGGGATGACCTGCGCCGTGCTCATCCCGAGCGGCAACGTCGCGCTCGGCAAGCTCGCGCAGGCGCTCGTGCACGGCGCGCGCGTGCTCGAGATCGACGGCAACTTCGACCAGGCGCTGAGGCTCACGCGCGAGATGGCGGAGCACTGGCCGATCACGCTCGTCAACTCGGTGAACCCGTACCGGATCGAGGGACAAAAGACCGGCGCGTTCGAGATCGTCGAGGCCCTGGGGCGGGCGCCGGACCTCCACCTGATGCCGGTCGGCAACGCGGGAAACATCACCGCGTACTGGCGCGGCTATCGCGAGGCGCGCGACGCGGGTTGGTCGGACGCCCTGCCGCGCATGCACGGTTTCCAGGCCGAAGGGGCGAACCCGATCGTCCGCGGCGAGGTCGTGGACGACCCCGTCACGATCGCGACCGCGATCCGCATCGGTAACCCGGCGTCGTGGCAGGGGGCCGAGGAGGCGGCCTCGGCGTCCGGCGGCGCGATCCGCTCGGTGCGCGACAAGGAGATCCTCGACGCCTACCGCGACCTTGCCCACGAGGGCGTGTTCGTCGAGCTCGCGTCCGCGGCCTCGGTCGCGGGTCTGCGGCAGATGAACGAACGCGGCGAGCTCCCCCGCGGCGCGGTCGTCGCGTGCGTGCTGACGGGCCACGGCCTCAAGGACCCCGACTGGGCCATCGCAGGGGCGCCGGTCCCGAAGCGGGTGCCGCCGGCGATCGAGCCGATTGGCGCGGAGCTCGATCTGGCATGATCCCGGCGACTATTCGATGGCGAAAGGGCTGAGCAGATGCCGGCTTCGGTGAAGGTCCGCGTGCCCGCGACGGTCGCGAACCTCGGTCCGGGATACGACTCCCTCGGCGCGGCGATCCGGATGCACCTCGAGATCGAGATCGAGCCGCGGCGGGACTCGATCGAGATCGCGGTCGAGGGCGAGGGTGCCGAGCAGCTCCCCGCGGACGAGACCAACCTCGTCATCCGCTCCATGAACACCTTCTTCGACCACGTGGGGCGGCGTCCCTCGGGCTTCGCCGTCAAGGTCACGAACCCGATCCCGCTCGCCGCGGGCCTGGGCTCGTCTGCCGCCGCGATCGTCGGCGGCCTGTTCGCCGCGCGTGCGGTCACCGGCAGGACCGTGCCGCAGACCGAGATGATCCAGCTCGCCACGGACATGGAGGGCCACGCGGACAACGTGATGCCCGCGCTGATCGGCGGGCTGGTCGTCTGCTACCGCGGCGAGGACGAGGACGACATCCGGTACTTCCGGGTGGAGCCCAGCGACCGGCTCGTCCCGATCATCGCGGTGCCGCGCGAGGGCTTCCCGACGAAGGCCGCGCGCAAGGCGCTGCCGAGCGAGGTGAAGTTCGGCGATGCTCAGTTCACCGCGTCGCGCGCCGCCCTGCTCGTCGCCGCGATGTCCGCCGGCGCGGGCGCCGACGTCCTGGCCGACGCGATGAACGACAGGCTCCACGAGCCGCACCGGCTCAAGCTGATGCCGGAGACCGCGGCGGTCTACGAGGAGGTCCAGGAGGCGGGGCTGCCGGTCGCGCTCGCCGGCGCGGGGCCCTCGTTGCTGGTGGTCGTGCCGCGGCCGGAGTCGGCGACGCGCGCGGAGCAGGTGCGGAGGATCTGCAGGGAGCGCCGCGCGGGATGGCGCGTGTTCGTGAGCGAGTGGGAGCCGGAGGGCGCCAAGGCCCACCCGTAGGCGGGCTTCAGCCGGTGATCTCGATGATCCCTTCCATCCCGAAGTGGACGCTGCAGTAGTAGGGGTACACGCCCGGCTTGAGGTGCGACGTCTTCATCAACGTGCTGCCCGGCCCCCCCACGTTCTCCGACTGGAAGAGCGGCCGGCCCCTCTTGGTCTTCCGCTTCGACACGATCCGGTGGCTGTTCGCGACGATCGCGGCGTCGAGGTTGTAGAAGCGGATGTCGGACCCCCGTGCGATCTCGTAGGGGACCCCCTGGCAGTCGGTGCCGACGCACAGCGCGGTCCCCGGGAAGAAGATCCCGTTCGTCAGCGGGGTGCCGCCTGCGGCGAACAGCGGCTCCTCGGCCGCGCCGGGAGCCGGCAGCGACGGCAGCTCGCCCACCGCCGCCTCCGCGGCCGGAAGCAGGGCCAGCGACGCAGCTGCGATCAGGAGCGGAAGCTTTCTCACGAGGTCTAGGTTAGCCGGGCCCCCCCTGCAATCCTGCGGAGTGGCCGAAAGGCGCCGTTCGCCCGACACGGCCCCGACGCGCAGCGGGAGCGCCCCCTCCAGGCCGGGCTCCCCCTCGGAAGACCGGCGGCACAGGCGCTCCCGGTGCGGTCGGTGCTCGGATCTGTGGCTGTGGTTATTCCCTGGGGCCGCGCGCCGTAACCGTCGAATCGGCGCGCCGGCCCTCTCGTAGGTCGATCGTCTCCGGGTCACGGCGCCGGTCGTCCTCGACGCGGTCGCGTCGTCTGCGGCGGTCCCGGTCGTCCTCCTCCGCGACGGCCCGGCGCTCGAGCTTCGTGTGCCAGCGCGAGCCGAGCGAGCCGCCGATCACTCCGCCGAGGAACATCGCGGCGAGCGCTGCGACGGCCAGGCCGGCGCCCCACCGCAGCACCTCCCCGTCCGCGGGGATCTGCGCGGAGTTGAACGGGGTCCGCAGGTCCTCCGTCGCGCCGATCCCGGCTGCGATCGCGCCGATCGCGACGCCGACGACGATGCCGAGCAGCGCCACCAGCGCGCCGTTCGCCGAGCCCGCCCCGCGGCTCATGCGGCCGGCCGTGTAGCCGCCCCACGTGTAGGCCAGGAGCTGCGCGGCGACGAGCCCGATCCCGGTCGCGATCCCGACCTCGTTCGCCTCGCCCGGGTTCAGCTCGTCGCGCAAACCGGTCCCCACGAGGATTCCGGAGATCACCGCGGTCAGGACGAACATGGCGCCGAACGCGACGACGACGCCGGTGAGGACCGCGCCGGCGGAGACACCGCCTCGGGCGCGTATGGGGCGGGCGATCGTGCGATCCTCGTACGAGTCGTCTCTCGTGCGACCGAACATCGGAACCTCCAGAGTCGCGGGGCCTACGTCACATAGGGTTCCCGTTCGGGGACGCTCCGTAACATCTTTTCTTCCAACTCTCTCCAGGAGGGCGTGCCATCCGCTATCTCGCAGTGGTCGACGGCGAGCACTATCCGCCGGTCGTGGAATCCGCCCTCGCCGAGCTGTCGTCGGAAGGCGACGAGGTCGTAGCGGCGCTGCTCGTCGGGGGCCGCGAGAAGCTTCCGGCGGAGGGAGTGGAGGCGTACGGCGACGTCCGGGTCGTCCTGGGCGAGGACCCCCGCGCGGCCCTGGACGACTTCCTGCGCGACACGCCCGTGGACGCGGTGGTCGACCTGTCCGACGAACCCGTCCTCGACTACCGGCGCCGCCACGTCCTCGCGGCGGTATCGCTGTGGCACGGGGTCACCTATCGGGGAGCCGACTTCGAGTTCTCGCCGCCCCGGCGGCCGCGGCTCGCGGCCAAGCCCGCGCTTGCGTTGATCGGCACCGGCAAACGGACCGGGAAGACCGCCGTGGCGGGCTTCACCGCTCGAGTGCTGGCGGAGCGCGGACGCCGTCCCGTCATCGTCGCCATGGGGCGGGGTGGTCCCCCGGAGCCCGAGGTGCTCCGCGGCGACGAGCTCGCTCTGGAGCCGCGCGACCTGCTCGAGATGGCGGACGCGGGGAAGCACGCGGCGTCCGATTACGTCGAGGACGCGCTGCTGGGTCGCGTCCCGACGGTGGGGTGCAGGCGGTGCGGCGGCGGCCTCGCCGGCGGCGTGGAGATCTCGAACGTCGCCGCGGGTGTGGTGCTCGCGAACGAGCTCCCGGGCGACCTGCTGCTGCTCGAGGGCTCGGGCTCGTCGATCCCGCCGTGCCACGCGGACGCGACCGTCCTCGTCGTCCCCGCCTCGATCCCCGAGGAGTACCTGAGCGGCTACATGGGCCCTTATCGGTTGTTGCTTGCAGACTTCGTGGTCGTTACTATGTGCGAAGAGCCGTTCGGTTCTCCCTCTCAGGTCTCCCGTACAACCTCCCTCATCCGAGATGCGTGGTCGCCGGGGGCCAAACACGAGATCGAGCTGGTTCGAACCGTCTTCCGTCCCGCCCCCACTCGCTCGGTGCAAGGAGCAGAAGTGGTCGTCGCGACAACGGCTCCCGAGGTCGTAGGGGAATCGCTCAAGCGTCACCTCGAGGGGGAGCACGGATGCCGGGTGGTCGGCATCAGCCATTCGTTGTCGGACCGGGGGAAGTTGAAGCAGGAGCTGAAGGACGCCGGACGAGCCGACGTCCTGTTGTGCGAGATCAAGGCCGCGGGGATCGACGTGGCCACGAGGGAAGCGCTGGCATCCGGGATGGACGTCGTCTACATGGACAATGTCCCCGTCCCTGTCGACGGCGGCGATCTCGAGGCGTTGCTCTCCAAGGCGGCAGACCTCGCGGGGGGAAGGCACCGACAAGGTGAACGAGAAGAGACGTAAGCACATCTTCGTCACGGAGAGCGAACGCGGGCTCCCGTACTCCAAGGGGCTCACCGCCTCGTCGCTGATGGCTACCGGTCTGGGTCCCGGCGCGGCCTACGCCGTCGCGAACAAGGTCGAGGAGGAGCTGCGCGGCGCGGGCTCGCCCTACGTGACCGAGGACGCGTTGCGCGACCTGACGGTGCGGGTGCTGCGGCACGAGGCCGGCGACTCGTACGCGCAGGCGTTCGTGAAGTGGCAGTCGGTCGCCGAGCTGGACGTCCCGCTGATCATCCTCCTCGGCGGGGCTACGGGCGTCGGCAAGTCGACGATCGCGACGCAGCTCGCGAGCCGGCTCGGCATCACGCGGGTCGTCTCCACCGACGCAGTGCGCGAGGTGCTGAGGAGCGCGCTGACCGAGGCGATGTTCCCGACGTTGTACGCGTCGTCGTTCGAGGCCGACAGCGCCGTACGCCAGCCGATCCCGCACTCGGGTGACAAGCTGATCATCGGGTTCCGCGAGCAGGCTGCCGCGGTCGCGGTCGGCGCGCAGGCCTTGATCGACCGCGCGATCCAGGAGGGGACGGACATGATCCTCGAGGGTGCCCACCTCGTCCCCGGCTTCCTGCAGAGCGTCGAGAGCGACAAGGCCATCGTCGTCCCGCTGCTGATAACGGTCGACGACGAGGACCTCCACCGCAGCCACTTCTTCCGGCGGGGCCGCGACTCGAGCGGCCGCGGCGGCGACCGTTACATCACGGCCTTCAAGAAGATCCGCAGGCTGCAGAAGTACATGGTCTCGTCCGCGCTGATGCGCGGCGTGCCGACGATCGCGCACTACGACCTCGACGCGACGTTGTCGGAGGTCATCGACCACGTCATCAACAAGGCCCTCGAGTCGGTCGAGAAGGGCGTCGAGGTCGGCGGGACCGACGAGAAGCTGATCGAGAAGGCGTCCGAGGCCGTCGGACGCAGCAAGCCGGCGCCCGAGCAGGTCGGCACCGGGAATAAAGGAGGCACCCGTGAAGTTGTTTCTTGACACCGCGAGCCTGGAGGAGATCCGGGAGGGCATCCGGTGGGGCGTGCTGCGCGGCGTGACCACGAACCCCAGCCTGATCGCGAAGGAGAAGAAGGGGTTCCTCCCACTGGTGCGCGAGATCCTGTCGCTCGTCGACGGCGACGTCTCGATCGAGACCGCGTCGGACGACACCGACGTGCTCGTCCGCCAGGGCCACGAGATCGCCAAGATGGCCGACAACGCCGTCGTGAAGATCGCGTTGACGCCGAACGGCCTCGCGGCGACGCGCCAGCTGGCGAACGACGGGATCAAGGTCAACGTCACGCTTGCATTCACGCCGGCACAGGCGATACTGGCCGCCGAGGCGGGGGCTTACATCGTGTCGCCATTTGTGGGTAGGCTTGACGACGTCGCCACGGACGGGCTCAGGTTGGTCGCCGACATCTGCGACGTATTCACCGTCCAGGGCTACGACACCCAGGTTCTTGCGGCGAGCCTCAGGCACCCCATACACGTGACGGAGGCGGCTCGCCTCGGGGCAGACATAGCGACGATGCCTTTCAAGGTCTTCGAGCAACTCGTGAGGCATCCGTTGACCGATTCCGGCTTCAAGAGATTCACAGACGACTGGGAGAAGGCGAAACCCCATATGGGTGAGCTCCCTCCCTCGATGCAAGAGGGGTAGGACGAGAAAGTGGCAGAGACAATGGACCGTTCGGTACTGGAATCCAAAGCGGTCTCCGAGCTGAAGCAGATCGCCAAGTCGATGGACCTGAAGGTCGCCGGCCTCAAGAAGGCCGAGATCGTCGACCGGATCGCACGCGGCGGATCGAACGGTTCGCAGTCCGGGCCCGCGCGCAAGCCGCGCGAGAAGGCTCCGGCAGCGGCTCCATCGGCGGATGCGCCCGCGCCTTCTTCCGAGCAGAAGAACCCACCCGCGGCGTCGACCGGGGGCTCTCCGTCCAAGGAGGGCGGGGGAGGCTCCACCGCGGTGCGCGACGAGGGCGCGGTCGACGACCGCGAGCGACGTCCGGACGAGCAGAGCCGCCGCCGGCGTCCGCAAGGGCGCGAGCAACGACCGCGTCCGCGCGAGAAGGCCGAGCCGCGCGACGGTCGCGACGGTCGTGACGGGGGTCGCGACGCGGGCCGCGGTCGTCGCAGGCGCCGCGGACGCGGTGGCGGCGGGCAGGTGCCCCACTACATGCGCGACGAGCGGTGGGAGGACCTCGAGGCCGAGGACGACCCGAACGCCGAGGTTCGCACCGGCGTCCTGGACCTGCTGCCCGAGGGCTACGGCTTCCTTCGCACCAGCGGCTACCTCCCCGGCGACAAGGACGTGTACGTGTCGGTCTCGCAGGTGCGGCGCTTCCACCTCCGCAAGGGCGACGAGGTCGAAGGCTCCGTGCGCTCGCCGAAGGAGTCCGAGAAGTACCAGGCGCTGCTCAAGATCCGCTCGATCAACGGGAGCCCGCCCGAGGAGGTCCAGCACCGCGTTCGCTTCGCGGACCTCACGCCGCTGTACCCGGAGAAGCGGCTGACGCTCGAGCAACCCGACAACCCGCGCTCGATCACGCCGCGCATCGTCGACCTGATCGCGCCGATCGGCAAGGGCCAGCGCGGCATGATCGTGAGCCCTCCGAAGGCCGGCAAGACGACGGTCATGAAGGAGATCGCGAACGCCGTCCGCGCCAACAACCCGGAGACCCACCTCATCGTGCTGCTCGTCGACGAGCGGCCCGAGGAGGTCACGGACATGCAGCGGTCCGTCGACGGCGAGGTCATCTACTCGACGTTCGACCGGCCCTCCGACGACCACATCCAGGTCACGGAGCTCACGCTCGAGCGCGCCAAGCGCCTGGTCGAGATGGGCAGGGACGTGATGATCCTGCTGGACGGAATCACGCGCCTCTCCCGCGCTTACAACCTCGCGACGCCGGCGAGCGGCCGCATCCTCTCCGGTGGTGTCGACTCGACCGCGCTGTACCCGCCGAAGAAGTTCTTCGGGGCGGCGCGCAACATCGAGTTCGGTGGCTCGCTCACGATCCTCGCCACCGCCCTCGTCGAGACGGGCTCGCGGATGGACGAGGTCATCTTCGAGGAGTTCAAGGGGACCGGCAACTGGGAGCTGAAGCTCGACCGGAGGATGTCCGAGAAGCGGATCTTCCCGGCCATCGACATCCAGGCGTCGGGCACCCGCAAGGAGGAGCTCCTGCTCACTCCCGAAGAGCTCCAGCTCGTCTGGCGGCTCCGCCGGGTCCTGCACGCGCTGGCCGACGGCGGTGCCCTCGAGCTGCTGATCGACAAGATGAAGGCGACGCAGGGCAACGCGCAGTTTCTCCGCGAGATCGCAAAGGCCCCGGTCAAGGGGGAATAGCCGATGCTGGGCTTGGGTTGGCCGCAATGGCTGCTTATCATCGGGCTGGCCGGCGGGTTGGTCCTGACGTTCAAGGTGATGGCCCGGGCGTCGGTCGCATACGAAAAGGCCAGGCAACGGCGCGAGCAGCTCCAGTCGAGTGCAGTCAGAGAGGAAGAGGACGCGTGAAGCAGGGAATCCACCCCGACTACGTCGAGACCCGGGTCACGTGCTCGTGCGGGAACACGTTCACGACCAGGTCCGTGAAGCCCGAGCTCCACGTCGAGCTCTGCAACCAGTGCCACCCCTTCTACACGGGCAAGCAGAAGCTCGTGGACACCGGAGGGCGCGTCGAGCGGTTCCAGAAGAAGTACGCGGCCCGCTCGAAGCCGCGGGCCGAGGAGCGCGGGGCGGCCCCGGCCGGACCGCAGAGCGAACCTGCGCCGGACGAGGCCCCGACCGCGGACGCGGACGCGGGCGCGACCGAGTAGCACTAACTACACTGCCCCGATGAGCGATCAGACACCGGCTCCGCGCCCTTCGATCGGCGGGCAGGCCGTCCTCGAAGGCGTGATGATGCGGGGCCCCGCGTCGTGGTCGGTCGCATGCCGGCGCCCCGACGAGTCCATCGCCGTCCAGAAACACCCGCTGCCGAGCGTCGCCGAGCGGCACCCGTGGCTGAAGTGGCCCCTCGCACGCGGCTGCCTCGTCCTCGGCGAGTCGCTGGCGATCGGGATCAAGGCGCTGATGATCTCGGCGAACCAGGCGCTCGAGGAAGAGGAGCAGCTTTCGGACAAGCAGCTGGGCTGGACGCTCGGCACCGCGATGCTGCTGTTCTCCGCGATCTTCATCGCCCTGCCGGTCTTCGGCACCCGTCTGATCGAGTCGCTGACCGGGAACCTGTCCGAGGACAATCCGCTGGTCGCGAACCTGATCGAGGGCG
>JALZEG010000163.1 GCA_030862185.1 Actinomycetota bacterium | reverse complement strand
CAGACGAAAACGATCGGAGGTCGACCATGAACCTGGGTCCCGGAGAGCTGATCCCCATCCTGCTGATCCTGTTGCTGCTGTTCGGCGCGACGCGGCTCCCGAAGCTCGCGCGGTCGATGGGCCAGGCAGGCAAGGAGTTCAAGGAGGGCCTCAAGGAGGGCTACAAGGAGGAGCCGGTCGAGGGACCGTGCCCCTTCTGCGGTGTCAAGGTCGAGGCCGAGTCGAAGTTCTGCCCGGGCTGCGGGAAGCCGGCCGCGGAGATCACGGCCGAGAAGGCCAAGCAGGCCGAGAAGAGCGCCTGACCATCCCCCTCTCGTTCGACTGCGGCAGCTACATTCGGAGCGGCCGTCGCTGTGGCGGGCACCACCTGAGCCCCGCGGTCACGGCATCTACCGTCGGTGGATGCCGTTGCCCGACCTGGTTGCAGACGATGTCGTCACGCAGTACGGACGCGTGTTCGATCGCGTTCCGCACTTTCGCTGTGTTCCGCGTCAGGGCGAGGCGGGTGTGTCGCTCATCGCGGGACGTCTCGACGTAGTCGATGCCATTGCGCTCGTCTTGCCATTTCGCCGTGGGCGGGTTCGCGCGGGAGACGCGGTCCGCTACTCCCGCGTTGGACGGCTCCTGGCGGCTGGTTTCGCCGTCGAGCATCGTCCGTCGCCCTACTTTGAGGAGCACCTCGAAGTCGAGTTCGCCGGGGTGTGGGACGATGGAATCTGCCAGCGGTTCCACCGATGTTTCGGGCGCCCGCTCGTCGTGGAGGTAGGGCATGTCTGATCAGATCAAGATCCAGCAGGGCGCTGCTCCATGGGCACCGACGGACGACGCGGAGGTCGTCGAGACGTTTCTTCGATACGACTTCCCGCGGACGGGCATCGTGATGCAAGGCGCCCGGAGGTACCTGTTTGCCTGTATCGACGAGTACGGACCTAACTGTGGGCTCTGGGCGTACATCGCAATCGACGACGGCGACGAGGACCGGTTGAGGAATTCAGCGGACGAGTCCGTGGCTTATTTCGAGGCCGCTCGCAAGCCGATCACGATCGCAGTGGCGGACGCCGATCGAGGGATCTTCCATTCTGCCGACTATCTGCGAGAGTCCAGCGTGCCATTCCTGAAGGCGGCTGCTGAGTCGGTCGTCGGGACGCTCGAGGAGTTCCGGAAGTATCTCGAGGCGCAGGGGGCCGTGCGGTAACTCGCCGGACGGACACCTCCTACCGCGGCGTCATCACGACCTTCATGGCCTCGCGCGCGGCGAACAGCTCGTAGCCCTTCTCCGCCTCTTCCAGCGCCAGCCGGTGCGTGATCATCCTCGACGGGTCGAAGTCACCCTTCGCCACTGCTGCGAGCGCCGCGTCCCAGTGCGCCTGGACGTTCGCCATCCCGGCGAAGCGCAGCTGCAGCCCCCGCACCCACACCATCCCCATGGGCAGGTCGTAGCGCTCCGCGCCGTACACGCCCACGACGACCACGCGGCCCCCGTCGCGCGCGCACCGCAGCGCGGACTTGAAGGCGGGCAACGCGCCCACAGCCTCGAAGACGACGTCGGGAAGCGGGCCGGCCGCGGCGAGCTCCTCCCAGGCGTTAGCCCCAGGCTCGAGCGCGAGCGCGTCGAGGTCGTAGCGGTCGCGCGCGAAGCGCGCCCGTGCCGGATCCGCGTCGATCACGACGACGCGCGCTCCGAGGCTCCGCGCGGCGAGCGCGCAGAACAGCCCGACTGGTCCCGCCCCCACCACGGCCGCGGACTCGCCCGACGCGACTTCTCCGAGGGCCGCGGCGTAGAAGCCGGTCGCGAGGACGTCGCCGGCGAAGAGGACCCGCTCCTGGCCCGCCTCGTCCAGGTCGTGCGGGAGCCTCTTCAGGTTCACGTCGCCGGACGGGACGCGTACGTATTCCGCCTGGGCGCCGTCGAGGTCGCCGGCGAGAGCGCCGAGGCCGAGCGCCCTCCGCCGCTCGCAGAAGTTGAACCGCCGGCTCGAGCACGCGCCGCAGGACCCGCAGGCCACGAGGAACGACCCGAGGACGAGGTCGCCCTGGCGCACCGACGTAACGTCAGGGCCGGCCTCGGCGACGCGCCCCGTGAACTCGTGTCCGATGACCGAGCCCGGGCTCATCCCCGGGGTCTTGCCGTGGAGGAGGTGGAGGTCCGACCCGCAGATCGCCGTCCGGGCGACCTCGACCACGACGTCGTCGCGTTCCTGAACCTGCGGCAGCGGGACGTCCTCGACCGCGACCCGGCCCGGGCCGGCGTAGACGACCGCCCTCAGAGGGTGCTCCGCGAGGAATCGGGGCTCATCGCGGAACGTTACTGGACTCAGATGCCGCCGGAGGGGGAAAGCCAACCGACATGGTGACCATGTACTCCACGACGTGGTGCGGCCACTGCCGTCGCCTGAAGCGCCAGCTCGACGAGGCCGGGATCGCCTACGAGGAGGTCGACGTCGACGAGCACCGGCAGTACGAGGAGCGCATCGTGGCCGCGACCGGCGGCTACCGGACGGTCCCGACGCTGCAGATCGGCGACCGGTTGCTCGTGAACCCGACGGTGCCCGAGGTGCAGGCCGCGCTCGCCGAGCCTGTCGGGACTTAGTCACTATCGTAAGGTAGATACATGTCTAACTTCCGGGACGTCTACCGCAAGGCCAGGGCCGAGGTCGGCGAGGTCTCCGCGGAGCAGGTCAAGGCGAAGCTGGCCGCCGGCCAACGCCTCGTCCTCCTCGACGTCCGCGAGGACGAGGAGGTCCAGCAGGGGGCCGTCCCGGGGGCGCGTCACCTCAGCCGGGCGCACTTCGAGAGCCGGGCCGAGGACGTCGTGCCCGACAAGGACGCAGAGGTCGTCGTCTACTGCGCGTCCGGCGTCCGCAGCGTGTTCGCGGCCCGCACCCTCGCGGAGCTCGGCTACTCGAACGCGGTGTCGATGTCGGGCGGCTTCGTCCGCTGGCGCGACCTCGGCTACGACTTCACGATCCCGCGGGCGCTCGACGCGGTCCAGCGGGACCGCTACTCGCGGCACCTGATCCTCCCCGAGGTCGGCGAGGCCGGGCAGCAGAAGCTCCTCGAGAGCAAGGTGCTGTGCATCGGGGCCGGCGGGCTCGGCAGCCCGGCGCTCCTCTACCTGGCGGCCGCGGGCGTGGGCACGATCGGGATCGTCGACTCGGACGTCGTCGAGACGAGCAACCTCCAGCGCCAGGTGATCCACGACACCGAGAAGGTCGGGCAGCTCAAGGCGGAGTCTGCCAAGGAGGCCATCAACCGGCTGAACCCGGACGTGGACGTCGAGGTCCACGCGTTCCGGATCGACGGCTCGAACGCCCGCGACCTGATCTCGCGCTACGACGTGGTGGTCGACGGGTGCGACAACTTCGACACGCGCTACGTCGTCAACGACACAGCGGTGGACCTGCGCGTGCCGGTGATCCACGGCTCGATCTTCCGCTTCGAGGGCATGGCCTCGACGTTCGTGCCGTTTGAGGGCCCGTGCTACCGCTGCCTGTATCCCGAGGCCCCCCCGGCCGAGCTCGCCCCTACCTGAAGCGAGGCCGGTGTCCTGGGCGTGCTCCCGGGAATCGTCGGATCGCTTCAGGCGAACGAGGCCCTGAAGCTCCTGGCCGGCTACGGCGACCCGCTCGTCGGCAGGCTGCTGACGTTCGACGCGCAGTCGACGTCGTTCGCCGAGGTCAAGGTCCGCCGCGACCCGGCCTGCCCCGCCTGCGGCCGCGACCGGGACGCCGCGGAGCCGGCGCGGGAGGGGCTGGAGGCAGGAACGTCCGCGGCGTAGGCGAACCCTCCCCCCAGACCTGAATCGGCTGAAATGGGACGGAGGACCGCCTTGAGGCGCGCTCTGACGATGGTGACGGCGGTGGTGCTCTTCGCCTCGCTTGCGCCCGCGGCCGCTGCCGGCGGCAAGACGATCCCGATCCGGGACCTCGGCGGCGACGCGACGGTCATCGCCGTGATCGACTCCGCCTTCAGCCCCTACCACTGGGACTTCGTCGCGTCCCACATGCCGCAGGCGAAGGACTCCGACCCCAAAAACGACCTCCCGCTGACGACCGCGCCGGACGAATGGCTGGACGGCTTCCCCGGCCCGGCGGCCTTCGACTCCTACGAGTCGCTCGACCTGACGCTCGACGAGACGAACAAGGACACGCAGCTCGCCGCGCTCGACCAGGCCGACTCCGAGAAGTGGTCGAAGGTGAAGCAGTCCACGCGCGACGAGGTCAACTACTACTGGATGCCCGGCACGAAGGTGGTCGGCGCGCTCGACTTCGGCGGCAACAAGATCCACGGCGACTCGGGCGAGCACGGCATGGGCACGACGAGCGTGTCGGTCGGCAACCTCCACGGCACGTGCCCGGAGTGCCTGCTGGTCTTCATCAGCTACTCCAACCAGCAGACCGGCGAGGCCGCGATCGAGTGGGCGCTGGACCAGCCGTGGATTGACGCGATCTCGAACTCGTACGGCTTCTCGACCGGGCTGCGCGACCGGATCTACTCGGGCTCGAACACCCAGGCCCAGCGGCGCGCGTCCGAGCGGGGTCAGACGATCTTCTTCTCCGCCGGCAACGGCCAGGCGAACACGTTCACGGTCCCGAACACGACGATGTTCTCGTCGCAGGAGGGCCCGGACTGGATCGTTACCGTCGGAGCGGTGTCACCGGAGACGCACGCGTCGTACTCCGGGCACGGCAAGCCCGCGGACATCGCGTCGATCGGCTCCGGATACCCCGCTTCGTACGGCGCGTCGACCGTGTCGCAGACCGGCGAGGGAGGGTTCGGCGGGACGTCGAACGCCACGCCGACGATCGCGGGGATCTACGGCCGCGCGCTCTACATGTCGCGCGTCGCGCTTCGGGGCCCGTCGCGCGTCCAGCGCGGCGGCACGATCGCACGGGGCCGCCGGTTCGACTGCGCGGGCGTCCGGCGCGACTGCGAGCTCGGCGACGCGAAGCTCACCGTGAAGGAGCTGAGGAACCGGCTCTTCAAGGGCGCGATCCACTCCGAGGCAGGCACGACGGTCTCGTCGTTCCAGGTCGGGAACGTCCCACCCGTCGGCGAGGACGAGTTCCTCAGCGAGGGGCACGGCAGCTACTACGGCCGTGAGACCGGCAAGGTCAAGGACTGGCTGGACGAGTTCGACCGGATCATGGGGCCGCTCGAGGGCCGGGCGAAGGAGCTGGAGCGGCCCGAAGGCGAGCGCGAGTGGTTCGTCGTCGACTCCTACTGCCGCCAGCACCTGTGGGGCTTCTGGCGCGGCGGCTACTTCGTGCGCGGCAAGACGGACCTCCCCGGCGACGATCCGGACTACCCGGTCCGTTCCTCGTGGGAACGGTCCTGCGAGCACCTCGCCCCGCCGGGGTAGTTGAAGGTCGCGGTCGTCTCCGACACGCACACGATGCGGGGGTCGCGTCCCGTCCCCCCGGGAGCGTGGCCCTACCTGGAGACCGCGGACCACATCCTGCACGCGGGTGACGTCTGCGACCCGAGCCTGCTCGACGAGCTGAAGTCGCTCGCGCCGCTGACCGTCGTGATGGGCAACTGCGACGGGCTCGACGTGCGCGACTGGGGCGCGGCCGACACGGCCGAGGTCGAGCTGGGGGGAATCCGGATCGGCATGGTCCACGACGGCGGCCCGCGTGAGGGCCGGCGGCGCCGCATGCGCAAGCTCTTCCCGCAGGCGCGCGCCGTCGTGTTCGGGCACTCGCACCTTCCGTGGAACGAGGACGAGGACGGTCTGCTGCTCTTCAACCCCGGCAGCGCCACGTGGAAGCGGCGCGCGCCGTTCACGTCGATGGGGCTGCTGTGGATCTCCGGCGGCGAGGTCGAGGGCGAGATCTTCCCGGTGTGAGGCGCGGCCCGGCCGAGGGGTGCAGGCCGCCCACCCAGCCTGGGGATTGCCTGGCGGCGAACCGGGCGGGCGGCCTGCGGGTTAGCTCCTTACGGGGTCTGGATGCACCTACTTGGCGGCAGGGTTCTGCCACGCTCCGCGGTCCCCTTTAGACCGTTTGCGCCAGAACACGCGCTTAGTCTTGGACAAGATGTCGATTGAAGAGGGCGCCAGAGGTGCTGTAGGGGAGTATCGGCTGGCCACAATTGGCCAACTCGTAGAGCGCGTCGCGCCGCGCTTCGACGACATCGTCGACACGATGATGGCGGCCTACGTCGCCCGGATCCCGAGCTATCGAGCCGCCGGTCCGGAGCTGATGGAGGACTTCCGCCAGGGGGCGCGGGCGAGCGTCTTCGCCGGCCTCGCGATCCTCCGGGGATCGGTCTCCGCGGAGTCGCTGTCGAACCCGCTCGCCGACATCGGCCGCAGGCGGGCCCGCCAGGGCCTGCCGCTCCAGGACGTCCTGCTCGCGTTCCAGATCGGTGCCCGGACGGTGTGGGAGACGCTGCTCGACGAGATCCCCGACGACGCGGTGCAGCGGGCCGAGATCGTGACGGCGCTGATGGGGGCGTTGCTGGACCTGACGGCGGAGGCGACGACCGTCGTGTCGGCCGCGTACGTGGAGGAGTCCGAGACGCTGCTCGCGGACGAGGAGCTCGACCTCCAGGTGATCGTCGAGGTGCTGTCGGGGACGAGGGCCTCGGATCCGCGCCTCGCCGAGCGCGCGGAGCGCCGGTCGATCGACCTCGACGCGATCTCGTGGTGCGTGGCGCGGTGCGTGGCCGAGGACGAGTCGGGGCAGTGGGTGCGCGACCTCCGGCGCGCGCTGCCGGACGCCGCGGTCGGCCGGCTGGAGGATGCGGTCGTCGCGTTCGTTCCGGGCCGGGCCCCCCCGAAGGTGCCGGAGGCGTCCGAGCTGGGGCTGGCGGCCGCGGCCGACACGGCCGAAGGATCCCGCCGGGCGCGCGCGGCCGCGAAGGTCGCGGCCTACTTCGGGCAGGGCGTGGTGAGCTACGACGAGGTCGTGCCGCTGGCGGCGGTGCTGGACGCGCCGGACGAGGACCGCGCGGCCTTCGTCGACGCGCACCTCGGCGCGCTCCTCCGGGAGCCGCGCGGCGAGGACCTCGTCGCTTCGCTCGACGCGTACTACCGTCACGGTTCGATCGCGAACGCGGCGCGCGCCCTGTTCGTCCACCGGCACACGCTCGAGTACCGCTTGAAGAGGATCGAGGGCCTCGTGAGCGTGGACCTGTCGGACCCGATCACGCGCCTGCTGATGCAGCTCGCGCTGGTCCTGCGCCGCGGCGCGCGCGACTAGCCGTCGTCCGCGACGCGTTCGATCCAGGCGAAGGGGTCCTTTATCTCCTCGTACGACGGGAGGTTGTCGGGCGCGGCCCACATCAGGTTCAGCGCGGCGATCCCCTTCAGCTTCACCACCGCCGCGCAGAACGTCGTACCCGCGGCGTCGAGCTCGCGGTCGAGCGACACGCCCAGGATCGACTTGAGCATCGCCTCGGCCTCGCTGCCCTTCAGCCGGTGCCGCGCCAGGCCCTCTTCCACCTGCGTCGACGGCCCGCCCCAGACGCCGGCGACGGCCCCCGTCGCATGGCCGGCGTAGCCCTCCACCGCGGCGAGGAACGAACGCAGCCGGCCGAGCGCGCGGCGGTGGCGATCGGTCGGGACGAGCGGGAGCGCGGCCCCCGATCCCAATCCTTCCTGTAGCGCGGCGGGGCCCTGCGACTGCAGGTCCATCATGCGCGACTGCAGCTCGCCCACGTCGATCTCCATCGCGTCGACGACCTCGACGACGAGGCTGCGCCAGTAGCGCGCGATCCACGGCGCCTGCGCGACCACGAGGTGGCGCGCGGCGCTCCCGAGCGCGAGCGACCGGACGAACGCCGCTTCGTCGAAGCCGTACTCGGACGCGAGGCGCGCCACGTTCGGGTCGACGAAGAGCAGGCGGCCGTCGTCGTCGCGCGGGATCGGGTGGTCGTAGCGGCCGATCGCGTCGTGCGCGAGCCGGCCGACGAGGGTCCCCACCTGGATCCCGACGAGCAGCGGGGCGATCTGGCCGAGCGCGGCCGTCAGATCGCCCGGCGGGGCGTCTTCGGCCTCCTCCGGGCCTCCCATGCCACCCGCGAGCTTGCCGGCGACGTGCTCGAAGAGCCATCCCCACGCAGACAGCGTCGCGCTCGCCCACTCGGCGCGGCTCGTGGTGTGCACGGACGCGGGCTCGTCCACCGCCAGGCGCGTGTACCCGGCGAGCACGGGCTCCGCCTCGCGCACGGCGTCGGACAGGGCCTGCGTCCGGCGTGCGTCGGGGGCCGCGTCGCCTTCCTGCGTGGCGAGCGCCACCGCCACCTGCGACGCCATCTCGACGTTCACCGGGCCCTTGCTCGAGGCGAGGATCCGCTGGATCTCGCGGAACAGCGGTATGTCGCCCCAAGGCTCGCTCATCGGTGCATTGTCCCCCGATCCGCCCCCCATCCACCCCGGCGATACGCTCGACCGAATGACCACGATCGCGATCACCGGGTCCTCCGGCTACGTCGGAGCGAGCCTCGTCGAGCTGCTCGCCGCCGACGACTCCGTCGGCCGGATCCTCGGCTTCGACGTGCGGCCCCCGGCCCGCTCTCACCCCAAGCTCGTCTTCGACGAGGTCGACGTCCGCAGCCCCGGGCTGGCCGCGAGGCTCGAAGGCGTCGACTGCGTCGTTCACCTCGCGTTCGTGATGGATCCGATACGCGACGAGGCCGAGATGCGCGACGTCAACGTCAACGGCAGCCAGAACGTCTTCAAGTGCGTGGGCCGCGCCGGGGTCGGGCGGCTCGTCTACACGTCGTCCGCCACCGTCTACGGCGCCCATCCGGACAACGACGTCCCGCTCACCGAGGAGTCGCCGCTGCGCGCGAACCTCGACTTCAGCTACCCGGCACACAAGCTCGAGGTCGAGTACGTGCTGCGGGAGTTCTCCGGCGAGTTCCCCGACACCCGCGTGATCGCCTTCCGTCCGGCGATCGTCTTCGGCCCCCGCGCCGACAACGCATGGTCGCACTTCCTGGAGCAGCCTGTGCTCTTCGGCGTGGCGGGCTACACGCCGCCGCTCCAGCTCGTCCACGAGGACGACGTCGCGCGCGCCCTGCAGTGGGCCGTGACCGCCGACGCAGCGGGGACGTTCAACCTCGCCGCGCCCGGGTGGCTCGACGGAGACGAGGCGCTCGCGCTCGCGGGGCGCCGCGTCCGCTATCTGCCGGAGCCGCTGGCGTTCGCGCTGGCGGAGCGGCTGTGGAGTCTTGGGCTGTCGGAGGTCCCGCCGGGCTACCTCCACTACGTCATGCACCCGTGGGTGGTGGCGCCCGACAAGCTCGCCGCGGCCGGGTTCTCGTGCGAGCACGGCCACGAAGAGACGCTGCGCGAGACGGT
>JALZEG010000114.1 GCA_030862185.1 Actinomycetota bacterium | reverse complement strand
ATCGAGCGGCGGTCTCCTGCCGGGGGGCCGCCGCTCGTTCGCGTTCAGCGCATCACGAACTCGAAGACCCGCGCTCGAACGCGCGGGTCGAGCACCAGCCCCCAGTGGTCGACCCCGCCGAAGTACGTCTCGGCTATCCCGTAGAACCGTGCTGTCGCGCGGCCCCGCTCCTCCGCGAAGTCGTCGCCGTAGACGACGAGCGACCGGCGCGGCAGCCGCGGGACCGAGATGCCCCTCTTGCGGTCGGCGCGGGCGCGCTGCGACTCGGGCCGCGCCCGCATCCCGGGCCGGAACGGTCCGTAGACCTCCTCGGGGTCGAACGTCCCCGCGGCGTCGGGAACGTCGGACGTCCCCTGGACCTCGGCCGGAGCGCTCGGCTCCAGCACCACGAGGGCATCGACTCCCGCCGCGTCCGCAGCCGCCATCGCGACCAGACCGCCCATGCTCCATCCGCACAACGCGACCGGGGGGCGCGCCGCGGCGCACGCCCGCCGGACGACGGCCTCGTAGTCGCGCATCGACGCGGTTCCCACGTCGAGCCCCCCGTGGAGGTCGACGGCGACGAGATCGACTCCTTCCGGAGCGGTCCATCCGTCGAACACCCACGGCCCGCTCCCGGCGCCGTGTACGAGCACGAGCGCCCGAGTACGGTCGCCGCGTGGATCAGATGACGACACGCCGCCTCGCCCTCCGGCCGTGGAGCGAGGACGACCGCTCGCACTTCGCCGAGCTCGCGACGGACCCTGTGGTCGTGCGATACATCGGCGACGGCTCTACCTGGAGCCGCGTACGCACCGACGACGTCTTCGAGCGGCAGCTGCGGCACTGGAAGGAGCACGGCTTCGGCTGGCGCGCGGCCGTCCTCCGGGAGACGTCGGAGTGGGTCGGGTTCCTCGGGCTGAACCACGTCGGGCCCGAAGCCACCGAGATCACCGGCGACGAGATCGAGATCGGGTGGTGGCTGCGGCCCGACGCGTGGGGGCGCGGGCTCGCGACCGAGGGCGCGATGGCGCTGCGAGACGAGGGGTTCTCCCGTGTCGGCCTCGACCGGATCATCGGCCGGTACCAGCCGGACAACGTCGCGTCCGGCCGGATCATGGAGACGCTGGGGATGACCGTCGAGCGGGACGCGACGGGGCGCCACGGCGAGGCGATCAGGATCTACGCCCTCTCGCGCGAACAGTGGTCGCGAGGTGTGACGGCGTAGGCGCTGCCCCCATCGTCAGCGTCCGACGAACTTCGCCTTACCCGGTCCGTGCTCGACGAACGACTCCATCCCGATCTTCTGGTCCTCGCTCGCGAACAGCGCGGCAAAACCCTGGCGCTCGAGCATCAAGCCGGTCGCGAGGTCGGCCTGCAGACCTCCCTGGATCGCGTGCTTCGCCGCCGTCAGCGCGACCGTCGGACCCGCGGCGAAGCCCTCTGCCTTCTCGACCGCCCGCGCGTACACGTCGGCCGCCGGGACCACGTCGTTCGCGAGGCCGATCGACAGCGCCTCGTCCGCCTCGACGAAGCGCCCGGAGTAGATCAGCTCCTTCGCCCGTCCGGCCCCCACGAGCCGCGGCAGCCGCTGCGTGCCGCCCGCGCCCGGGATGACGCCGAGGAGGATCTCCGGCTGTCCGAGCCGCGCGTCGTCGGCGCAGATCCTGAGATCGCACGCGAGCGCGAGCTCGCACCCGCCCCCGAGCGCGTATCCGTTGACCGCGGCGATCGTGACGACGGGCAGCTGCTCGAGGCGCGTGAAGACGTCCTGGAAGCGCCCGATGTACCGGTACATCGACACCGCGTCGAGGTCGGCCATCTCCTTGACGTCGGCGCCGGCGGCGAAGATCCGCTCGCCACCCCACACGACGAGCGCGCGCACGCTCTCGTCGGTGGCCGCCGCGTCGACGGCCTCGCCGATCTCGCGCGCGACCTGCTGGTCGAGCGCGTTCATCTTCGGCCGGTCCAGTCGCAAGGTGGCGACTCCGGAAGCCGCAACCTCGAGGTTCACGAACTCTCCCACGGTGCCTCCCGCGCCTCGTCTGCTTGCAGGAGCGCAAGGCTACGATGCCTGCATGCCCGCCGATTTCGAGCGGTCGTTGCGCGCCGCTCTCGCCGCGCACCGGCCGGGCCGCGTCCACGTCCCCGACGCGCGCGCGGCCGCGGTGCTGATCCCGGTGCTCGCCGGCCCCGAGCCGTCGGTGTTGTTCACCGTCCGCACCGAGACGGTCCGCAGCCACAAGGGGCAGATCTCGTTCCCCGGCGGGTCGATCGATCCGACCGACGAGTCGGCGGAGGCCGCGGCGCTGCGCGAGACGCACGAGGAGATCGGGCTCGAGCCCTCGGCCGTCGAAGTCGTCGGCGAGCTCGACACGACGCCGACGTTCGTCAGCGGCTTCGTCATCAGCCCCTTCGTCGGACTGCTGCGCGGCGCTCCGGCTCTGACGCCCAATCCCGACGAGGTCGCGGAGGTCCTGCAGGTCCCGCTCGCCGACCTCAACGACGAGATCCGGACCGAGCCCGGTTTCGCCCACGCCGGCCGCACCTATCCGACCGAGGCCTGGATCTGGGGCGACTACGTGATCTGGGGGGTGACCGCGCGGCTCATTCGCCTGTTCCTCGGCGTCCTCGCCGAGGGCGGGCTCGTGGCGCCCCCGTCGGAGACCGCTTCGTGGAGGGGGTTCTCGGCGTGATCGCCACGCCGCTCCCGTCCCCGTCGGGCACGTTCGTGTTCCAGCCGCCGCCGGCGGATCCCATCCAGGCCGTCGGCGCGGTCGTCGCCATCGCGTTGGCGCTCGCGGCGGCGATACTGGGTTACAGGATCATCCGAGGGGGGCGAGGACTGTGAAGAGGACCCGGACCAGGACGGCTG
>JALZEG010000112.1 GCA_030862185.1 Actinomycetota bacterium | reverse complement strand
GCACCGGCTCCCACGTCCGGCCGCCGTTCTTGCTGACGTGGAAGTACGACTGGTTGTACTGGGTGTTCGGGACGCCCGAGGGCGCGCAGGCGAGCATGACCTTCTCGTTCTTCGGGCTGATCGCGAGGCTGGTCTCGCGGTGCGCCTGGTCGGCATGGACGACGACGGGTGCCTGCCAGCCGGCGGCAGGCCGGGGCGGCTCGATCTTGGCCTGGCCGAACGACGATCCGACGAGCCCGGCCGAGACCACCGTGACGGTCGCGATCCCGAAGATCCTCTTGCGTACGCGCACTGAACGCCCTCCAGCTCGGTCGGATGCTCGACACGGCGCGGCGGACGAGGTGACGCCGCACGCCGGATGAGGGATTCGCCGCAGGAGAGCGATCTCCCGCGAGGGCCGCGGTCGCTACGGCCGCAGGATCGACTTCGCCACGGCCCTGTCGCCTCGGATGCGGACCGCCGAGAGCGGCAGCTCGCCCGCCGCGACGCCCAGGATCGCCTCCGGCGCGCCCTCGACCGTCGCCTGTGGGTCGGCGAGCTCGCCGACGCGCACGCGGCCTCCATCGATCGACACGACGGTGCCGTCCACGTGTATGGCGACGCGCCCCCTCCTGCGGCGCGGCAGCAACGCCGCGAGGGCGATCACGAGCCATTCGGGGTGGAAGTCCTCGCCCGGGGCGCGCTCGACCATCCAGCGCCCGCCCCAGCGGACGAGCCCGTGGACGATCGGCTCGAGCCCACGTCCGAACTCCGTCAGCTCATAGGCCGCCACCGACTCGTCCCGGCGAACGATGCCGTCGGCGGCGAGGCCCCGCAGCCGGCTGGCCAGCAGGTTCGTAGCGATCCCGGGCAGTGCGGCACGCAGCTCCGAGTAGCGGCGGGGGCCGATCAACAGCTCGCGAACGATCAGCAGCGTCCAGCGGTCGCCGACGTGGTCCAGCGCCTTCGCGAGGCCGCAATACTGCCCGTAGCTCTTCACGCGTCCGAGTCTACGCCACGCCTGCTTGATTTTCTTGTCTAACTGCTTTATTTTCTCGTCTTCGGAAGGACGATCGGAGGCTCGAAGCGATGAACGAAGACAGGCCGTCCTGGGTCCCGGAGCACCTCTACCCGTTCGAGAGCCGCTATCTCGACGTCGACGGGAGCCGCGTGCACTACGTCGACGAGGGCCGCGGCCCGGTTCTGTTCTTCCTCCACGGGAACCCGACGTGGTCGTTCCTCTACCGCAACCTCGTGCTGGGGCTGCGCGACTCCTTCAGGTGCATCGCGCTCGACTACCCCGGCTTCGGCCTCTCGACGGCTCCCCGCGGCTACCCGTCCACCGCGGCCGCGCACGCCGGCGTGGTCGAGCGGTTCGTGCTCGAACTCGACCTCGGCGACGTCACGCTGATGGGGCAGGACTGGGGAGGTCCGATCGGCTTGACGGTCGCGACGCGCCACCCCGAGCGCTTCGGAGGCTTCGTCCTCGGCAACACCTGGGCGTGGCCGCTGAACGGGATCTTCCACTTCGAGTCGTTCGCCCGCGTGATGGGGAGCCGTCTCATGCGGCCGCTGATCCGCAACGCGAACGCCTTCGTGAACGTGATGATCCCGCTGGGAACCGCGTCGCGCCTGCCGGACGAGGTGATGCGGGCCTACCGCGGCCCGTTCGCAGAACGCGACGACCGCATCCCGACGTGGACGTTCCCCCGGCAGCTCCTCGCGAGCCGGCCGTTCATGGAGGAGCTGGCGCGGAACCTCCCCCGGATCACCGGTCTGCCGGTGCTGTTCACGTGGGGGGGCCGGGACTTCGCGCTGCGGAAGGGCGTCGAGCTGCCGCGCTTCCAGGAGCTCTTCCCGAACCACCAGACGGTCGTGCTGGAGAACGCGAAGCACTTCTTCCAGGAGGACGCGCCGAACGACGTCGTTGCCGCGATACGGAACTGGATGGAGGCGCGCACGCGCGTCGACGCGTGACCGCCCGATCGCCCGAGGGCCGGGTCAGGACTCGAGGATCTCCTTCAGCCGTCTCAGGTCGGCGAGGTTCGCCCGGCGCATCGCGGCCTTCATCACCCGCGCCGCGACCTTCCCGAACCCCGACGGCTCGCCGCGGTTGCGCAAGGTCATCCTCGTACCGCCCGTCGCGTCGCTCCAGGTGTACGTGGTCTGCATCGCGAAGGGACCTTCCGACGTCGCCATGACGAACCGGCGGTCCGGCTCCCACTCCATCACCTCGTACGTGTAGGAGATCGTGCGGCCGAGGAAACGCGCGACGAACGCGACGCGGCTGCCCACTGAGA
>JALZEG010000093.1 GCA_030862185.1 Actinomycetota bacterium | reverse complement strand
CCCCCCGACCGAGAGAGCGACGAGCTGCTCGACCTCGTACCGGCCAATCCGAGGCAGGCGTACGACATCCGAAAGGTCGTCTCGGCGATCGTCGATCACGGCGACTTCTTCCCGATCAAGCCGGACTGGGCCAAGAACCTGGTCACCGGGTTCGGCCGGTTCGCCGGGCGCCCGGTGGGGATCGTGGCCAACCAGCCGATGGTCCTGGGTGGGGCGCTCGACGTGAACGCCGCCGACAAGGCCGCGCGCTTCGTGTGGCTGTGCGACGCCTTCTCGATCCCGCTCGTGTTCCTGATGGACTGTCCCGGCTTCCTGGTCGGGAGCACGGTCGAGAAGCAGGGGATCATCCGGCACGGCGCCAAGATGCTGTTCGCGGTCTCGGAGGCGACGGTGCCGAAGGTGACGGTCGTGATGCGCAAGGGCTACGGCGCCGGCTACTACGTCATGAACGGGCGCGCCTACGAGCCAGACCTGATCGTCGCGTGGCCGACTGCCGAGATCTCGGTGATGGGCCCCGAGGGCGCCGTCAACATCATCTTCCGCAAGCAGATCGAAGCGCTGCCGGAAGAGGAGCGCGACGAGGCGCGCAACGGGATGGTCGCGATGATCCGCGAGCAGATCTCGCCCTACGTCGCGGCGGGCTGGTCGTTCGTCGACGACGTGATCGATCCGGCCGATACCCGCGCGACGATCTGCGCGGGCCTGGAGGCCGCGCGCGACAAGAAGGTCGAGCGGCCGTGGCGCAAGCACGGGGTGCTGCCGGTCTGACGACGTGTCCGGCCGGGCCGAGCCCGTGGCGCAGGCTCCGGTGGTCGGCCGCGATCCTCGTGGGCGTCGCGGTCTACGGCATCCTGGGCTACATGGTCCTCGAGGGCTGGTCGTTCCTCGACGCGGCCTACATGGTCGTGCTGATCCTCTCGAGCGTCGGGTTCAGGGAGGTGCGGCCGCTCGACACCGGCGGTCAGCTGTTCACGATCAGCTTGATGGTGCTGGGCGTGACACTCTTGCTCGTCACGGTCGCGCTCGTCGCGCAGGCCGTGGCCGAGGGCGGGCTCGGGCTCCGTGGAAGGAGAAGGCGCATGCAGCGAGCCGTCGACCGCATGAGGGGGCACTTCATCGTCTGCGGGTACGGCCGCGTCGGGAGGACGGTCGCCCGCGAGTTCGAAGGCGGAGGCGCGCCCTTCGTCGTCGTGGACTACAACCAGGACCTCGAAGCCGAGCTCGTGCGCGACGGCGTCGTGAACCTGATCGGGGACTCGACCTCGGACGACGTGCTGCGTTTGGCGGGGATAGACCGCGCCAGCGCGCTCATCTCCACGCTCGACTCCGACGCGAACAACGTCTTCGTGACGATCGTCGCCCGTGCTCTCAATCCCGACCTGTACATCGTCGCCCGCGCGTCCGAGCCGACGGCGGCCGATCGCATGTACAAGGCAGGCGCCGACCGCGTCGTCTCGCCGTACGTCAGCAGCGGCCGTCACATGGCGCTGCTCGCCCTCCGCCCGAGGGTAGTCGACTACATGGACGTCACGACGGACGAAGGGCCGGGGCTGAGGCTCGAGGAGGTCGTGGTCGAGGCGCGTTCGAGGCTGGAGGGGCGGCTGCTGTCCGAGATAGCGGGGGATTCCGTGCCGCTCGTGGTGAAGCGGGCGGACGGGGAGCTGATCCAGTCTCCGGATCCGACGATCCGCGTCGGCGACGGCGACGTGGTCGTGCTGCTGTCCGATCTCCCCGCGCAGGACGCCGCGCGTGGATGACTGCATCCTCACGTGCGCGCTCAGCGGTGTCGCCGCGAACCGGGACCAGTGCCCTGCGATCCCGTACACGCCGGAGGAGTACGCGGCGGAGGCCACGCGGGCGCGCGACGCGGGGGCCGCGGTCGTGCACGTCCATGCGCGGTATCCTGACGGCCGTCCCAGCTACCGGATAGAGGACTACCGCGCGATCACGCGGGCGATCCTCGACGCGGCCCCCGACCTCGTCGTGAACTTCTCGACCGGTGCCGTCGGCATCCGGATCGAGGAGCGCGTGCACCAGGTGACCGCGTTGAGGCCGGAGCTCGCGGCGCTGAACATGGGCTCGATGAACTACGCGAAGTACTCGCGCAAGCGCAAGGCCTTCGTGTTCGAGCTCGTGTTCGCCAACCCCTTCACGGACATCGTGTACCTGCTCGAGCAGATGCGCGCGGCCGGCGTGAAGCCGGAGTGCGAGTGCTTCGACACCGGGCACGTCGCCAGCATCGGCCCGCTGGTCGACATGGGGCTGATCGAGCCGCCCGTGCAGCTCTCGCTGATCGTGGGCGTCCTCGGAGGAGCGCCGGCCGATGCCCGCACGCTCGCGCACCTCGCGACGCTCGTACCGCGGCGGAGCACGTGGGAGGTCGTGTCGATCAGCCGCGCGCAGTGGACCCTCGTGTCGGCGGCGGCGTCGCTCGGCGGCAACGTTCGCGTCGGCCTGGAGGACAACTTCTACCTGCCGTCGGGTGAGATGGCGTCGTCGAACGGCGACCTGGTCGAGGCCGCGGCCCGGCTCGTGGAGCTGTCCGGGCGGAGGGTCGCGGAGCCGGCGGCCGCGCGGGCGCTGCTCGGCCTTCCGGATCCGCCCGACCGCAGCGCGCTCTTCGAGGAGAGGACATGAGACAGGAGGTGCTGGCCGAGATGGTCGCGAACGTGTGGAAGGTCGTCGCGTCCGCGGGTGCGCCGATCTCGGAGGGCGAGACGATCTGCATCCTCGAGTCGATGAAGATGGAGATCCCGGTCGAGGCACCGGTGGGCGGGACGGTCGCAGAGGTGCGCGTCGCCGAGGGCACGACAGTCCAGGAGGGCGACGTCATCGCGGTCATCGAGCAGTGAGCTCCGTCCGCGCCGTCACCGCAGGTCCAGTCGCGGAGGTCGTCCTCGACCGGCCGGAGGCACGCAACGCGCTGTCGATCGAGACGTGCCGTGAGCTCGTCGCGGCGCTGGACGAGATCGCGGAGACGGCGGCGCGCTGCGTCCTCGT
>JALZEG010000086.1 GCA_030862185.1 Actinomycetota bacterium | reverse complement strand
TCCTTGACGGTCAAGGTCACGACGCGGCCGTTGGCGCGGTTCTTCACGCGGACCCGGGTCCCGCAGGCGAGCTTGCGGTGCGCGGCGACCATCTTGCGCGGGCGGTACTTCCCGCCGCAGGCCATCGTCTCGCCCGCGAAGGCGTCCGAGTAGTAGATCGCCTCGCCCCTCCAGACCCGGTTGTGAGCGGTCGCCGGCGCGCCGAGCACGGCCGCAGCCGTGCCCGCGATCAACAACGCTCGAATGCCCTTCGCCACCGCACCTCCCGCCACGAAAAAGAGCCCGTGCGGGCTCGCCGGAGACCCTAGAGAGCCGGGCGGAGAGCGTCAAACGAGCAGGACACACGGGGGGGCCGGAGAACCATCGCGGCATGAAGAGATCCCTGATCGCACTCGCCCTCTGCGCGGTGGTCGGCGCTTCGGCCCTCCCCGCGCACGCTGCCAAGGGGGGCCTCAAGACGCTCGGCACCGACCCTTCGGGCGACGGCCTGCCCGGCCTCGACGTCACGTACCTCCAGGTGGGGCGGAACGGAGCCGACCTCGAGATCAGGATAGGGCTCGCGATGGTCCCGCAGCTCGCCGGCTACCCGGACCTCCCAGGCATCGAATGGGTCTTCGACGTCAAGGGCCGCACCTTCGTCGCCGAGGCCGTGAAGACGAGGGCCGGCGCCGACTTCTACCTGTTCGAGCTCGCCGACGATGGGAGTTTCCAGCAGCTCGCCCAGCCCGAGGGCACCTACGAGGGCTCCGACGGCTACACGAGCATCTTCGTCCCGCTGAAGATCATCGGCGCCCGCAAGGGAACGGTCATCAAGGGGACCGACGGCCTCGCCAACGGCGACGTCGACGCCCACGTCCACGTCGGGCCGCTGACCCACTACCCGGACGGGATGGAGACCGACAAGGGCTACGTCGTCCCGTAGAGGGGGCCGCACGCCGCGCGTCGAACCTCACGACATGCGTTCCCTCAGAATCGCGCTGACGTTCGCGGTCGCCGCCGCCCTCCTCGCGCCGGTCGCGCCCGCGGCGGCCCAGCCGGCACCGCGCAACTATCCCGAGTTCACCTACGAGCGCGTGCGCGTCCCGATGCGCGACGGCGTCGAGCTCTCCGCCGACGTCTACCGTCCCGTGACGCCGAAGGGCGTCGAGGTCCCGGTGATCATCCAGCTGACGCCGTACCACGTGCTCTACAGGGCGCTCGACGCGAACGAGGCCAACCTCCCGAGCGGCGACGCCGAGTTCTTCGTCCCCAAGGGCTACGCGTACGTCGTAGCCGACGTGCGCGGGACCTACAACTCCGGGGGCTGCTGGGACTACGGGGGGCTCAAGGAGCGCCAGGACGGCTACGACATCGTCGAGTGGTTCGGGACCCGCGACTGGTCGAACGGAAAGGTCGCGATGACCGGGGCGTCCTACGACGGCACCACCGCGAACGCCGCGGCCGTCGAGCAGCCGCCGCACCTCGCCACGATCGTGCCCGTCTCGGCGATCAGCCGGTGGTGGGGATACGCCTACCAGCAGGGCACCCGCTCGACGTACTCCGGGGAGTCGGCGGACATCGACCCGCCGTCGGATACTCCGACCGACTTCATGTTCGCCTACGGCTTCGTCCCGCCGCCGGACCCGGGTGCGCTCGGGCACGCGGACCAGATCGCCATGCGGTGGAACCTCTGCGACCGCGTCGAGAAGGCGATGAAGGGCTACGACACCGAGCCCGACTACGACGAGTTCTGGATCGAGCGTGACTACCTGCGGCTGGCGCACAAGGTGAAGGTCCCCGTCCTCGTGTCCCATGGCCTGCTCGACTTCAACGTGAAGACGTGGGAGGGCACCGCGTGGTTCGACGCGGTGAAGACCGAGAAGGCGATGGTGCTCGGCCAGTGGCCGCACGCGTCGCCGCGCGGCCGCTACCCCGAGTGGGACGCGTTCCTGCTGAAGTGGTTCGAGCGGTGGCTCTACGGCGTCCGCAACGGCGTCGAAGACGAGCCCGCGCTGCGCGTCCAGACGAACGACATGAAATGGCACCTCGAGGAGGACTGGGGGCCGGACCGGGTCGCGAAGCTGAAGCTATCGGGCGGCGAGGTCTCGTACCTCGACGACGGTGCGCTGACGGAGTCCGAGATGACCCGCGGCGTGTCGGCGGACCGCTACGCCCGCGTCGAGGTGCCGAAGTCGTCGGGCGTCCGCATCCAGGGGAGGCCCGTGCTGCACCTGGAGGCGTCGAGCGACCAG
>JALZEG010000005.1 GCA_030862185.1 Actinomycetota bacterium | reverse complement strand
GGTGCACGTCGACGTCGACGTACATCACGCGCCACTCCGGATTGACCTCCAGGACCTTCGCGATCGCGGCGGCCGGGTCGTCGTAGATGCAGAATCCCGAGGCCTCCCGCCGGCGCGCGTGGTGGAGGCCTCCGGCAGGGTTGAAGGCGTGCTGCACGCGTCCGGTCGCCACGGCCTCGGCCGCGGTGATCGAGGCGCCGCACACGGCGGCCGAGGCAGGGTGCATCCCGTCGAAGATCGGGTTGTCGGGCGTGCCGAGTCCGAACTCCAGGGCGTCCCGCGGCCCCGCCGTCCCCGCGTCGACCGCCTTCACCATCGCGACGAACTCCTCGTCGTGCACTGCGGTGATCTCCGCGTCGGTCGCGGAGCGCGACGGGACCTCGACGACGTTCGGAAGAGCCGTCAGCCCGAGGCCGCGGACCGCGTCGTAGGTCAGGAGCACGCGCTCGGGCCGGAGCGGGTGCGACGGGCCGAAGTCGTAGGCGCGGGCGATGTCCTCTACCGTCACGAGCGCGACCGACTCACTCATCGAGCACCAGTCCCATGACGACGGAGTCCCACAGCTCGCCGTTGCGCCGGCGCCAGTGCTTGCGGAGGTAGCCCTCGCGCTCGAAGCCGAACCTCTCGTACAGCGCGATCGCCGCGCTGTTGTGGGGCCACACCTCGAGCGAGACCTTGTACGCGCCGTGCTCCCGCGCGTAGTCGAGGGCGGCCTCGACCAGCGCGGTCCCGATGCCCTCGCCGCGCCGGTCCGCGCGGACCCACATACCGATCTCGCACCGGCCGGAGCCGCTGATGCCGAGCTGGCCGACGATGGCGCCGTCCTCCTCCGCCACGAAAGAGGTCCCCGGCGTCTCGGGGTCGATCAGCTCCAGCCACGCCGCCTTCCGGCGGGGGCGGTCCACGGGGGCCTCGCCGCCGATGTGGATCCGCTCTTCGGCGACGCCCTCGTAGAGGTCGAGGAGCTCGTCGAGGTCCTCGGGCCGCGCCTGCCTCACGCGTGCGCCGTTCCTCACTACAGCTCGGGCTGGCCCTGCGCGAGCTCCTGCGATCGCTCCATCGCGGCCTGGATCGCGTTGAGGAACGCGGCGCGGACGCCCGACTGCTCGAGGACCCTGATCGCGCGGATCGTCGTGCCGCCCGGCGACGTGACCATCTCCCTCAGCTCGACCGGGTGCATGTGCTCGTCGCGCAGGAGCTTGGCCGAGCCGAGCATCGTCTGGACGACGAGCTCCGTCGACGTCTCGCGCGCGAGCCCGAGGAGGATCCCGGCCTCGATCATGGCCTCGGCGAGCAGCGCGAAGTAGGCGGGGCCGGACCCCGAGATCGCCGTCACCGCGTCGAGGTAGCTCTCGGGCACGACCACGACGCGGCCCACGTGAGTGAGCACCTCACGGGCGAGGCCGACGTGGCGCTCGGTCGCGTGCCGCCCGCCGGCGAGCCCCGCCATGCCCTCGTGGACGATCGACGGCGTGTTCGGCATCGCCCGGACGACCGGCACGGGGGCCGCGAGGTGCGACTCGATGAACGACGTCGGGATGGCGGCTACGACCGACAGCAGCGTGTGGTCCTCGCCGAGGTGCGGCGAGACGTCGCCGAGGAGGGCCTCCACGTCCTGCGGCTTGACCGCGAGGACGACGACCTCCGCGCCGGCGACCGCGTCCGGGTTGCTCGTCGTGGTCTGGACCGAGTAGGACGCGGTGAGGGCGTCGAGCCGCTCCTGCGAGCGCGCCGTCGCGACGATGTCCTCCGGCTTGCGCCACCCCGACGCGACCAGCCCGGCGATCAGCGCCTCGCCCATCTTGCCCGCGCCGAGCACGGCCAGCTTCGTCATGCCGGACATAATGGCAGCAACCTAGGAGAGGAAGTCGCGTGCTCGGTCGTGCGTTGATCTGGGCCTCCGAGAAGGAGCGGATCAAGCAGTTCGTCACCCAGGGGAAGCTCGCGGGGGTGGCGCACCGCTTCGTCGCCGGCGACCATCTCGAGGACGCGATCCAGGCGATCAAGGAGCTCAACGCCAAGGGCATCGGCGGGATCCTGGACCTCCTCGGCGAGGGCGTGACCGATCCCGCGGGGGCCGCCGCGGCGACGGCCGAGTACCGGGAGTCGATCAAGCGCATCGAGGAGACCGGGATCGACACGACGGTCTCGATCAAGCTCACCCAGCTCGGCCTCGCCTTCGACAAGGGCACCTGCATCGACTATGTCCGCAAGCTCGCCGCCGAGGCGGGGGCCATCGGCACGCGGATCGAGATCGACATGGAGCAGTCGGAGTACGTCGTGGACACCCTCGACGTCTACCGGCTCCTGAGCGCGGACTATCCCGACCTGCGGATCGCGATGCAGGTGTACCTGCGCCGGACCCCGGTCGACCTCGAGACGCTGTCGGCGCTGAAGCCCCGGGTGCGTCTCGTGAAGGGCGCATACGCGGAGCCCGAGGAGATCGCCTTCCACAAGCGCAAGGAGATCGACGCGCAGTACCGCTTCCTGACCGAGTGGCTCTTCGCGCGCGGGACCGACCCCGGCATCGCGACCCACGACACCGCGCTCGTCGAGCACGCGGCGCGCGTCGCACGCGCTACCGGCGCGGGCGATCGCGGCTTCGAGATCCAGATGCTCTACGGCATCAGACAGGACTACCAGGAGGAGCTGGCGCGCCACGGGCACCGCGTGCGCGCGTACGTCCCGTACGGCACGGACTGGTACCCGTACCTGATGAGGCGGATGGCCGAGCGGCCCGCAAACCTCCGGTTCTTCTTGAGGGCTCTGGCCGGGAAATGAGTTAGGCCCCAAAAACCTCACCCGACTCGCGTCCCCGTGCACTTCCCCACACACGACGATGCGCTTCGGCCTCGGACTTTTGGGGCCTGACGTCCCGGGCAACCTTCCGGGGGAGACCCCTTCCGGCTGCCTGGGACGGCGAGAAGATAGCGACGGCACGCACACGCGTCAACAACGCGAAACCGCTGGTAGACCGTTAAACATCCTGGTCAGCGCGTCGCGCGAACCATGCAGAAATATTCGCGAGGTCGCGCGGTGCGTCTAACAGGTGCAGGCTTCGGGCGACTGCTCCCGCACGAGGCACTCGTACAACTCCTGCAACGACGCGGCGGTGCGATCCCAGGAGAACGACGCAGCCGACGCGACCGCGGCCGCGCCGAAGCGCGCGCGCAGCTCCGGATCCGCGAGCAGCGTCTTCAGCCGCGCGGCGAACACCGCGGGATCGCGCGTGTCGACGAGGAAACCCGACTGCTCGTCCGCGACGACGTGTGAGAGCCCGCCGACGGGCGTCCCGACGACGGGGGTCGCGCAGGAGTGCGCCTCGAGCGCGGTGAGGCCGAACGACTCGGAGTGCGAGCACACCACGAGCGCGTCCGCGGCCCGGTAGTACACGGGCAGGTCCGCGTGCGGGACGGGCCCGACGAACCGAACGACGTCGCGCAGCCCGAGCTCGTCGACGAGCGCGCGCAGGCGCGCGATCTCGACGTCGCCCTCCGCTCCGCTGGCGCCTCCCGCGATCAGGAAGCGCAGCGGCTGGTCGAGCGCGGGGACGAGCTGCTCCGCCGCCCGGATCGCCAGCTCGACGCCCTTGAGGCGCTGGATGCGGCCGACGTAGAGCATCACCGCCTCGTCCGCCAGCCCGAGCTGGGCCCGGGCGGCCGCCCGGTTGCCCGGCGTGAAGACGGCGTGGTCGACGCCGGGGTGGAGCGTCTTGAGGTTGTCGTGGGCGGCGCCGTAGAGGCAGGCGAGCTGCCTCCACTCGTCGTCGGTGCTGGCGACGAGGACGTCCGCCGCGTCGATCACGCGGGCCTCGCCCTGCAGGCGCGTCTCGGGCTCGGGCCGGTCGCCCGGCGCGAGGTGGCGGTTCTTGACCTTCCCGAGGGTGTGGTGGGAGTGGAACAGAGGGACGTCCCAGCCGCGCGCGAGCGGGATCGCGGCGAGGCCCGCCTGCCAGTAGTGGGAGTGGACGACGTCGTAGCGGAGGCGCTGGGCCAGAGCGAAGGCCCGGACGCCGCCGGCGAAGTCGCCGACGTAGCGGGTGAGCTCCTCCTTGGGCAGGCGCTCGCGGGGCCCGGCCTCGACCGAGATCACGCGCACTCCGGTCCCCAGAGACGTGACGGTCCTTCCCGACCCGGGCGCGCCGTCGGCCCGCGTGTACACGTCGGTCTGGATGCCGCGGCGCGCGAACGCCGCGGCGAGGTCCCGAACGTAGACGGTCATGCCCCCGGAGTCGCCCTCGCCGGGGGGGCCGAGGGGCGACGAGTGGTACGCGAGGACCGCCAGCCGCTGCACCATGCGGGTCCGGACGAGCGTCACCCGGTCGGGCGGATGATCCGGACGTTGTTGAGCGGGACCGCCTGTGAGCCGAGCTGGTACTTGTAGCGTTCCGGCCCCCGCAGGAAGTCGAACCTCTCCAACCCGCGCTCGATGCACTCCTCTACCAGGTGCGCGACCAGCATCAGCCCCGGGGAGACGCGGCCGGCGTCGGGCTCGTACGCGGAGTTGTAGAGGTAGAACACGCCGTCGAGCTCGAACGCGAACGTGCTCGCGACGGCGCGGCCCCCGATCTCGAGGAAGTCCAGCCGCAGCCACCCGAGCGGCATGAACGCGTGCGCCGTCCGCTCGAAGAAAGTCGCGACCTCCGGGCGCATGAAGTGGCCCTTGTGACCCTCGGCGCCGCGGTGCATGTCGACGAACAGCTTCATGTCACCCTCGAACGTCTCCGGCGTCGCGGTGCGGAACGACGCGTCGGGATGGTCTCGGAGGAGACGGCGCCGCTTGCGCTTGAGCTCGTGCCGCTCCTTCGAGTCGAGCTGCGCGAGGTACGCGTCCCAGCCGGCCGGCAGCGGAAGGACCGCGGCCGTCTCCTCCTGGTCGAGCGCGAAGCGGAAGTCGCAGGTGTCCGCCCGCTCCACGAGGAACTCGGCGAAGCCGAGCGGAACCGGCAGGTTGTGGGCGTCGAGCTCGTCCCACCCGAGGTCGGCCGAACGCAGCCACGCGACGAGCCCGTGGGCCGCCGCGCGGCGGTCCTCCGGCGCGCAGATCGGGCCGAGGTAGTCGGTGAGGTCGATCCCGCCGACGAACCGCAGCACCTTGCGGTCGCCCTCGCGCTTGCGGTACAGGGGCACGATCGCGGCCGTCTCGCCGTGGTGCAGCATCTCCAGGACCAGGAGCTCCTTGTCGCCGGCGAACTCCTCCCACCAGACGCGGTGCCACTCCGGCGTGGCGAATACGTGCCGGTCGGGATCGCGCCCGACGAGCCGCGGCCACGCCGGAAGGTCGAACGCGGCGGGGGAGGTGTGGACGCGGAAGTCGAACGCCGTCTCCGCCGGCGCCTCTTCCCGCGCGATCGTCTGGCTCATGCTCTGCGACAACCCCAACCGCCTCCACCTTGTTCCGTAGTGCGCTAGGGCCCCTATACCCACCTATTCGCGAAAAGAGGGCGGCCGGAGCCGCCCTCTTT
>JALZEG010000363.1 GCA_030862185.1 Actinomycetota bacterium | reverse complement strand
GCCGTGCACTGCCAGTCGCGGCCGGTGACGTCCTCGAGGATCGGGATGGCGATGGTGCACACGAAGCAGACGACCTCGCGCACGGAGATCTCGTGGGGGCAGTGGGTCTCGGCCACGGGCGTGGCCTTCGCCGGAACCGCCAGCCCGATCGTCGTTGCGGCGAACGTCGCAGCCGCCAGCGTCAGGGCGCGCCTTCGCAGTCCTCTCATACCGGATTCCGCCTTTCCTCTTCGTCGAGGGGCTTTCCCTCCGGTTGATGACGGGGTAACCCTTCGCCCACGCGTGTCCGATTCCTCCCGATTTCGCAGGCCGGACACGAACCCGGTTCCGGTGCGCAGGCCCCGTTCCTAGAATCGGGTGGTGAGTCAGTCGCCAGCCGTCATCCGGACGCCCGACCAGCGCCTCCGCGTCTACGTCAGCGGCGACCCCGCGCGCCTCGCCTCGGAGCGAGCCGCCGCTCGCCGGGCGGTGGAGTCGCTGCACCTGACGCCCGTGACGGTCGACCTCGAGGGGGCCGCGGGGCGGCAGGTAGCGGCGGCGTACCTCGGTCAGAGCAATGCCTTCGTGGGCGTGTACGACCCCGCCTTGGGCGAGACGGCCCCGGCGCCGGACGGGTCGCTGGAGGAGTTCGAGCTCGTCGAGGCCGCCGCGCTTCCGAAGCTCCTCTACGTACGGGCGCGCGACGGCGCGACGGGCTGGATGCCGCCCTACCTCGCCGAGGCGGGGCGCGCGGGGGTGCCCCTCAAGCGCTTCTCCGACGCGGGGGAGCTGGGCGAGCTGATCCGCGACGACTTGGCGGCGTTGCTCTCGCAGCGGTTCGCAGCTTCCGTCGCGACGGCACCCGAGCCGGCGCGGGCCCCCGCCGTGAAGCTCCCGGTCCACCTGACGCCGTTCGTCGGACGGGGCAAGGAGGTGGGAGAGGTCGCCGCGCTCCTCGGCGACGACCCGACGAGGCTGGTGACGCTGTCGGGGCCGGGTGGCATCGGCAAATCGCGCCTCGCGTTCGAGGTCGCGGGGGTGGTGGCGGGGGAGTTCGCCGACGGCGTCGCCGTCGTCCCGCTGTCGGCCGTCGCGGACGCCCACCTGGTCGTCCCCGCCATCGCCCGCGCCCTCGACGTGAAGGAGAGCGCCGAGCGGACTCTGGTCGAGAACGTGAAGGAGCTCCTCCGGACGAAGGAGATGCTGCTCCTGCTCGACAACTTCGAGCACCTCGTGTCCGCGGCGCACGTGCTGTCCGGGATCCTCGAGTCGTGCCCGCGCGTGAAGCTGCTCGTGACGAGCCGCGCGGTGCTGTTCGTCCGGGGCGAGGTCGAGTACCGGGTGCCGCCGCTCGCGCTGCCCGGCCGCGCCGTCGAGTGCACCGCCGACGCCGTGCGGGGGTTCGAAGCCGTGAGGCTGTTCGTCGAACGCGCGCAAGCCGCCGATCCGTCGTTCGAGCTGACCGACGCGAACGCGTTCGCCGTCTCGGCGATCTGCGCGCGGCTCGACGGAATACCGCTGGCGATCGAGCTCGCCGCGGCGCGCACACGCCTCCTCGGCCCCGACGCGATCCTGTCGCGGCTGTCGCACCGGCTGCAGCTGCTGACCGGCGGCCCGGTCGACGTCCCCGAGCGCCAGCAGACGCTGCGGGCGACCCTCGATTGGGACTACGACCTTCTCGAGCCCGCCGAGCAGGAGGTCTTCCGGAAGCTGTCGGTGTTCTCGGGCGGGTTCACGCTCTCCGCGGCGGAGCAGGTGCTGGGGGATCCGCTCGACGTCTTCGAGGTCGTCGACTCGCTGACGTCGAAGAGCCTGCTCGCGCAGAGCGACGAGGCCGCCGGCGAGGCGAGGTTCACGATGCTGCGGACGCTGCGGGAGTACGCGCGCGAGAAGCTCGACGCCGCGGGCGAGACGAGGGCGGTGGCCGCCGCGCACGCGGAGCTGTTCCTGCGCCTCGCGGAGGAGGCGGGGCCGGAGCTGAGGGGACCCGGCCAGATCAGGTGGCTGACGGTCCTGGACCACGAAGCCGACAACATGCGCGCCGCGCTTCGTCACGCGGCCGAGACCGGCGACTCCGAGACCGAGTTGCGGCTGGCCGCGGCGCTCGGCGAGTACTGGGAGTTCCGTGCCCACCTCAGCGAAGGTCAGAGGGCGCTCGAGGACGCGCTGGCAAAGGGAGAGGCCGCTCCGGCGCACCTGCGCGCGCCGTGCCTGGAGTGGGCGGGCGTGATGGCGCGGGGGCAGGGCGAGTACAAGCGCGCCGCCGCCTTCGTCGAGAAGGCCATCGCGTTCTACCGCGAGCTCGGGGACGAGGGCGCGCTCTCGCGCGCGCTCAAGCAGCGCGGGATCGTCGCGTCGGAGAGGGGCGACCGGGAGACGGCGCGGTCCTTCTACACGCAGAGCCTCGAGATCAAGCAGAAGATCGGCGACCGGCGGGGGATCGCGGAGGCGCAGAACAACCTCGGCGTGCTCGCGCGCCTCGAGGGCGACCTCGACGAGGCGATCGACTACTACGAGCAGGCCCTCGGCTACTTCCGCAACGCCGGCGACAAGAAGGCGATCGCGCGGATCCTCATGAACCTGGGCGAGGCGCGGATGGAGAGGTCGGAGTTCGCCGCCGCGGAGGGCTTCATCACCGAGAGCCTCAGGCTGTGCCGCGAGATCGGGTCCGAGTGGGACATCACCGACCTGCTCGAGCTCATGGCGACCGTGCAGAACGCGTTCGGCGACCCGGTGACGGCGGCGACGTTGTTCGGCGCGGCGGAGGCATTGCGGGACTTGCTCGGCGCGCCGGTGCCCGAGGCCGAGATGCCCGTCTACGAGCAGCGAGTAGCGGGCGTGAAGCGGGCTCTGTCGGGCGACGACGCCGAGCGTGCGTGGGCGCGGGGGCGAGCCATGCCCGCGGACGAGGCGGTCGAGTTCGCCCTCGGCCTCGAGCGATCGACGGCGTCCCCATGAGGTCGGTCCCGCTGCTCACACCCGACCAGCGCGTGCGGGTCTTCATCAGCTCGACGCTCAAGGAGCTCGAGCCCGAACGGCGTGCCGCACGCGAGGCGGTGGAGAGCCTCCGGATGACGCCGGTCATGTTCGAGCTGGGAGCCCGACCCCATCCGCCGAGGGACCTCTACCGGTCCTACCTGGCGCAGAGCCACGTCTTCCTCGGCATCTACTGGGAGCGCTACGGATGGATCGCGCCCGGTGAGGAGATCTCCGGCCTGGAAGACGAGTACCGCCTCTCCAGGGGGATGCCCAAGCTCATCTACATAAAGGAGCCGGGCGAGCGGGAGGAGCGGCTGCGCGGCCTGCTCGACGCGATCCGGTCGGACGACGACGTCTCCTACAAGGCGTTCTCGAGTCCCGAGGAGCTGAGGTCGCTGATCCAGGACGACCTCGCGCTCATGCTGGCCGAGCGGTTCGGGGCCACGGCTCCGGGGGAGCGGTCCCTTCCCCGGTCCGAGGTAGCCGTCTTCCCCGTTCAGCCGACGCCGTTCGTCGGGAGAGCGGCCGAGGTCGAAGCGCTGAGGGGTCTGCTGACCTCCGACGACGTGAGGCTCGTGACGTTGACCGGCCCGGGTGGGATCGGCAAGTCCCGGCTCGCGTTCGAGGCGGCCCGGCCGCTCGGCGAGGCGTTCCCGGACGGGATGACGCCGGTCCTGCTGGGTCCGCTGGCGGACTCTTCGCTCGTCGTCCCCGCCGTCGCGCGGGCCCTGGGTGTGCGTGAGACCGCCGGTAGGTCGACGCCGGAGGCGGTCGCCGAGCACGTCGGCGAGGCGCGCCGGCTGCTGATCCTCGACAACTTCGAGCACGTGCTCCCGGCCCGTCAGGCGGTGCACGAC